>NZ_JBHYQH010000004.1:53557-63758 GCF_042746715.1 Streptomyces sp. NPDC058741
GCCCCGCCGGTCCGGCGACGTGTTCGGCGACGCCGTGGCGCGGTCGTCCGGGCGATGGCCCGGCGCCGGGAGGCGGAACGGGCCGTCGGACGTCCGGGTGTTCGTGTGTTGGGGTGTCGTGGCCGGGGCGTGCCCGGGGGTTGCGGGTGCGGCGGGCGCATGCCGGGGGGTGTCGGGGGACGCCGGTGCTTCGCCGGGCTCGCGGCCTGCGGTGGGCAGGGCGTCCGGGAAGCGGGCGGAGGCGCGCGGCGGGTGCGGGCCGGGGGCCTCGGGGGGTTGGGCAGCGGAGGTTCCGAAGCTCGGGAAGCGGGAGGTCCGGGTGGTGTCACCGGTAGTGCCCGAGGGTGTCTCGGGGCCGCGCTCGGCTGCCGTGCCTTGACCGCCACCACCCTCGGATCCGGTCGAGTACGGACCGGCCGGTCCGGCCGGTCCGGCCGGGGTCGCGCCGGGCGCCGAGGACGTCCGTGGTGCCGGGCCCGCGCTCGCGGCACCGGCTCCGGAGCGGCCGGTCCCCTGCGTCGTCTCCGCCGCTGTCGGTGCGCGCCGCCCCGCGGGATCGCCCACCGGCATCCCGTCGCTTCCGGTCCGCCCGCTTCCCCGAGACGGGGACGGCCGCACGGAACCCGGGGCCGGACCGGCCGTGGCTCCCGTGCCCGGACGGGCGGGGCCGTTCGCGGAAGGGGGGCGGGGGAGGTCGTCCGAGGGCCGCGCGGTGTCGTCCCCGGCCGGTCCGGGGGAGTCCGCCGGGTTGTCCTGCCGGTCCGGGGCGGCCGGGGGGTGTGAGGGGCGGGGCGGGGACGGCGGGCGCGGTGGGGCCGCGGGGCGCGGGGGGAAGGAGGCACGTCGTGCTTCCGTGCTCATGCACCCCCCGCTTCCTCGGCCCGGGCCACTTCGTGCGCGGGCCGGTGTCGTCCTGCCCGTGGCCCGGCACGGGCTCGTCCCGGGCACACCTACCCTTACGGACGGAGCGTCATCCCGGCGCGGATCACCGGCCGGCGACGTTCCGCCGTACGTGCGCGTCACTCTACGGCTTGTTCCTGGGCGAACGGGAACCAGTCCGCGACCCCGGGGCATCTGCCCGGAACATCCCCCTACCCTGCGGTAATCCCGTCTGGCAGGCTGCGCTCATGACTGCGCGCGCCGCCGACCGGGCCCGTTACGACAGGGCCACCGCCCGTCTCGACGCCCCTGTCGCGATCGTGGACCTGGACGCCTTCGACGCCAACGCCGCCGATCTGGTCCGCCGGGCCGGGGGCAAGCCGATCCGTGTCGCCAGCAAGTCCGTGCGCTGCCGGGCGCTGCTGGAACGGGTCCTGGGCCGGGACGGCTTCGCGGGGATCATGTCGTTCACGCTCGCCGAATCGCTGTGGCTGGCCCGCTCCGGGTTCGACGACGTCCTGCTGGCCTATCCGTCCACCGACCGCGCCGCGTTCGCCGAACTGGCCGGTGATCCCGAGCTCGCGGCCGCCGTGACCGTCATGGTCGACGACGTCGCGCAGCTGGACCTGATCGACGCCTCCCGCGACGGAGGGCGCGAAGTGGTGCGGGTGTGCCTGGAGTTGGACACGTCCCTGCGGCTGCTCGGCGGGCGCGTGCGTGTCGGGGCGCGGCGGTCGCCGCTGCACTCCCCCGCCGAGGTCGCCGACGTGGCGCGGGCCGTGGCCCGGCGGCCCGGTTTCGAGGTCGTGGGGATCATGGCGTACGAGGGGCATGTCGCCGGGGTCGGGGACAAGGTGGCGGGGCGGCCGCTGCGGTCCCGGGCCGTCCGGCTGATGCAGGCCGCCGCCCGGCGTGAACTGGCCGCGCGGCGTGCGGAGGTGGTGCGCGCGGTGCGGGCCGTGGTGCCGGAACTGCGGTTCGTCAACGGCGGGGGCACCGGGTCCGTGCAGCACACGGCCGCCGAGGAGGCCGTCACCGAGATCGGCGCGGGGTCGGGGCTGTACGTGCCGCGCCTGTTCGACAACTACACGTCGTTCAGCGGCCGTCCGGCGGCCCTGTTCGCCCAGCCCGTCGTGCGGCGGCCGGGGGTCGGGGTCGTGACCGTGCTCGGCGGCGGGTATCCCGCGTCCGGGGCCGCCGGAGCGGACCGCTCGCCCGTGCCGTATCTGCCCGAGGGGCTGTGCTACGACCCGCAGGAGGGCGCCGGTGAGGTGCAGACGCCGCTGCTCGGGTCGCCCGCCGACGATCTGCTGATCGGCGACAAGGTGTGGTTCCGGCACGCCAAGGCCGGTGAGCTGTGCGAGCGGTTCGACGTGCTGCACCTGATCGAGGGGGACGCCGTGACGGCGAGCGTGCCGACCTACCGCGGCGAGGGCCACGCGTTCCTGTAGTCGGCGCGTGGGCTCAGCGGGACCGGCCGATGCCGCTGCCCAGGGCATCCGCCCGTGTCCGCGTCGCCGAACGGGCGGATGCCCTGGGTGATGCGGTCCATGTCGGCGAGCGGCGGGCCGTCCTCGCCCGCGTCGAAGACGTACCGGACAAGGACCGGTGACTGGGTGCCGACACTGGAGGCGAAGACCAGCGACTGGACGTAGCCGCCCGGGCCCGCGGCGGTCCGCACGCGCCAGCGCACCAGGTATCCGGCACGGCCCGCCACCGCGACCGGCCCGGACTTCACGACCTGGTGGGACTCCAGGCCGCCGTAGAGCTCGCGGCCGAGCGCGTCGCGGTCGAAGGCCTCGTCGGCCGCCTCGGAGATGTCGGCCTCGGCGAGGGCCTTGGGGGACGTCTCGTCGTTCTCGGTGACCGTGCGGGAGAAGACCATGCCGTGGCGGCACAGGTCCACGCCGCCGGGGCAGTCGTAGGTGCCGTCGGTCGTCATGACGACGTCGTCCTGGGCGACGTCGCGGGGGCGGACCCAGCCGTCGACCAGCGGGAACGTGATGGCGTTGAGCTGGTCCTCGACGACGGCCGGGTCTTCGGCGGCCGGGGCCGGTGAGGTCGCGGGAGCGGAGGAGGAGGTGGACGGGGGCGCCGAGGGTCCCGAGGGCGCCGTCCTCGTCTCCGTGCCACCGCCGTCGCCCCCTCCGAGCACGACGGCTGCCGTGACGATCGCGCCGGCCAGGACGGCACCGGCCGCGGTCAGGGCGACGGCCTTCGTGCGGCCGGTGCCACGGCCCGGTGGCGGGACGGCGGGGGCCTCGGATGCGCGGCGGTGGTCGGTCCAGGCCGCGCCGTCCCACCAGCGCTGCCGGCGCGGGGCGTGCGGGTCGGGATACCAGCCGGGCGGGGGCGTCATGCTCATCCCGGCACTGTAGGACGGGACGCCGGCGCCGCGGACGCGCCTTACAGGGGTGTGACGTACGCCCCCGCGATGCCGCCGTCGACGAGGAAGTCGGTGGCGTTGACGAAGGAGGAGTCGTCGCTGGCGAGGAAGGCCACGGCGGCGGCGATCTCCTCGGCCTCGGCGAACCGGCCCAGCGGGATGTGCACCAGGCGGCGCGCGGCGCGCTCCGGGTCCTTGGCGAACAGCTCCTGGAGCAGCGGGGTGTTGACCGGGCCGGGGCACAGGGCGTTCACGCGGATGCCCTCGCGGGCGAACTGCACGCCCAGTTCCCGGGACATGGCCAGCACGCCCCCCTTGGAAGCCGTGTAGGAGATCTGGGACGTGGCCGCGCCCATCCTGGCCACGAAGGAGGCCGTGTTGATGATCGAGCCCTTGCCCTGGCGCCGCATGTAGGGGAGGGTGGCCTTGCAGCACAGGTAGACGGAGGTGAGGTTGACCTCCTGGACGCGCTTCCAGGCCTCCAGGCCCGTTTCCAGGATGGAGTCGTCGTCGGGCGGGGAGATGCCGGCGTTGTTGAAGGCGATGTCGACGCTGCCGTACGTCTCGTAGGCGGTCCGGAAGAGGGCTTCGACGTCCTCGGGGTCGGTCACGTCGACCTTCACGAAGGTGCCGCCGGTCTCCTCGGCGGCGGCCTTGCCGCGGGCCTCGTCCACGTCGCCGCAGACGACGTGCGCCCCCTCTGAGGCGAGCCGGCGGGCGGTGGCGAGGCCGATGCCGCTGCCTGCTCCGGTGACGACGGCGGTGCGGCCGACGAGACGGCGGCAGATGCTTTCCTGAGCGGTCACTGTGCGGGGCCCTCCGTGCTGATGAAGACGTTCTTGGTTTCGGTGAAGGCGGCCAGGGCGTCGGGGCCGAGTTCGCGGCCGACGCCGGACTGCTTGTAGCCGCCGAACGGGGTCCAGTAGCGGACGCTGGCGTGGGAGTTGACGGACAGGTTGCCGGCGCGCACGGCCTGGGAGACGCGCAGGGCGCGGCCGACGTCCCGGGTCCAGATGGAGCCGGAGAGGCCGTAGGGGGTGTCGTTGGCGAGGCGGATCGCGTCCTGCTCGTCGCGGAAGGGCAGCAGGACGGCGACGGGGCCGAAGATCTCCTCGCAGGCCGCCGGCGAGTCGGGCCGCTGCCCGGTGAGGACGGTCGGCGGGAACCAGAAGCCGGGTCCCTCGGGGGCGCTGCCGCGCAGGGCCGGGGCGTCCTCGGGCACGAAGCCACGGACGCGGTCGAGCTGCTGCCGGGAGATGAGCGGGCCCATCTGGGTCTTCTCGTCGGCCGGGTCGCCCACCACCACGGCGGCGAGGGCGTCGGCGAGCAGGGCGCTGACCTCGTCGTACACGGATTCCTGGACGAGGACGCGGGTGCGGGCGCAGCAGTCCTGGCCGGAGTTGTCGAGGAAGGAGAAGGGGTCGACGGCCGTCTTCAGGTCGGCGTCGGCGAAGACGATGTTGGGGCTCTTGCCGCCGAGTTCGAGGGTGACCGGCTTGACCTGCTCGGCGCCGAGCGCGGCCACGCGCGTGCCGGTGCGGGTGGATCCGGTGAAGACGATCTTGGCGACGCCGGGGTGGCGGACGAGGGCGTCGCCGGTGATGTCGCCGCGTCCCGGCAGGACCTGGAAGAGGTGCTCGGGGAGCCCGGCGTCCAGGGCGAGTTCGGCCAGGCGCAGGGCGGTGAGCGGGGTGTTCTCGGCGGGCTTGAGGAGGACGGCGTTGCCGGCCGCGAGGGCGGGGGCGGTGCCCCAGGCGGCGATCGGCATGGGGAAGTTCCAGGGGGCGATCACGCCGACGACGCCGAGCGGTTCGAGGATCGTGACGTTCAGGCCGCCGGGCACCGGGATCTGCCGGCCGGTGAGCCGCTCCACTCCCCCGGCAGCGTAGTCGAGCAGGTCGCGGACGTTGCCGGCCTCCCAGCGGGCGTTGCCGACGAGGTGGCCGGCCTCGCGGACCTCCAGGGCGGCGAGCTCCTCCAGGTGCGCGTCGACGGTGGCCGCGAAGCGGCGCAGCAGCCGGGCGCGGTCGCCGGGTGTGAGGGCGGCCCAGGTCCGCTGGGCCGCGGTGGCACGGGTGACGGCGGCGTCGACGTCGGCCGGGGTGGCCCCGGCGACGGCGGCGACGACCTCCTCGGTCGCGGGGTTCAGCACGTCCAGAAGGTGCTCGGAAGACACGAAGGACCTCACATGCGTTCGAAGGAGCGGCGCAGCTCCCAGTCGGTCACCGCGGCGTCGAAGGCGTCCAGTTCGACGCGCGCCATGTTGCGGTAGTGCGCGACGACCTCGTCGCCGAAGGCGGCCTTCGCGAGGGGGCTGTTCTCCCAGAGCTCGGCGGCCTCGCGCAGGGTGGTGGGGACGTGGGCGTACCCGGCGGTGTAGGCGTTGCCGGCGCAGGGCTCGGGCAGCTCCAGCTTCTGCTCGACGCCGTGCAGTCCGGCGGCGACCAGTGCGGCCACGGCGAGGTAGGGGTTGACGTCGCCGCCGGGCAGGCGGTTCTCGAAGCGCAGGGAGCGGCCGTGGCCGACCACGCGCAGCGCGCAGGTGCGGTTGTCGCGGCCCCAGGCGACGGCGGTCGGGGCGAAGGAGCCGGGCTGGAAGCGCTTGTAGGAGTTGATGTGGGGGGCGTAGAGCAGGGAGAAGTCGCGCAGGGCGGCGAGCTGGCCGGCGAGGAAGTGGCGCATGACCTCGGACATGCCGCCCTCGCCGTCCCCGGCCATGGCGTTGGTGCCGTCGGCGTCGGCGAGGGAGAGGTGGATGTGGCAGGAGTTGCCCTCGCGCTCGTTGTACTTGGCCATGAAGGTGAGCGACATGCCGTCCTGGGCGGCGATCTCCTTGGCGCCGGTCTTGTAGACGGCGTGCTGGTCGCAGGTGACCAGGGCCTCGTCGTAGCGGAAGACGATCTCGTGCTGGCCGGGGTTGCACTCGCCCTTGGCGGACTCCACGGTGAGGCCAGCGGCGGCCATCTCGTTGCGGATGCGGCGCAGCAGGGGCTCGACGCGGCCGGTGCCGAGGACGGAGTAGTCGACGTTGTACTGGTTGGCCGGGGTCAGGCCCCGGTAGTCGGCGTCCCAGGCCTGTTCGTAGGTGTCCTTGAAGACGATGAACTCCAGCTCCGTGCCGACCTGGGCGGTGTGGCCGAGCTCGGCCAGTCGCTCCAGCTGGCGGCGCAGGATCTGGCGGGGGGCGGCGGCTACCGGGGAGCCGTCCTCCCAGGCGAGGTCGGAGAGGACCATGGCCGTGCCCTCGTTCCAGGGGACGCGGCGCAGGGTGGCCAGGTCGGGGTGCATGGCGAAGTCGCCGTAGCCGCGGTCCCAGGAGGACATCGCGTAGCCGTCGACGGTGTTCATCTCGGTGTCGACGGCCAGCAGGTAGTTGCAGCCCTCGGTGCCGTGCTCCAGCACCTCGTCGAGGAAGAAGCGCGCGGCGAACCGCTTGCCCTGCAGCCGCCCTTGCATGTCGGGGAAGGCCAGGACGACAGTGTCGATCTCACCGCCGGCGACGAGGGCGTGCAGTTCCTCGACGCTCAGCGGGGGTGTGCGGTCTGCCACGGGAGGGCCTCCTTGGCTCCTTGGTCCGCCGGGAGCCATAAGGTATTGCGGAGGACCATTGATTGGGAAGGGGGTGCGGCCGGATGCCGGAGGAAGTCGGTGGGGACGCCGCGCGGGACGGGCTGACGCCGGTGCTGCGGCCGGTGCGCGCGGGCAACGGCTTCGAGGAGGCCCTGGAGCAGATCCTGCAGGTCCTGCGGCTCGGTCTGGTGCCGGGGGGCGAGCGGCTGCCGGCCGAGCGGGACCTGGCGGAGCGGCTGGGGATCAGCCGGGTGACGCTGCGCGAGGTGCTGAAGGTGCTGACGGACCAGGGTCTCGTCGAGTCGCGGCGCGGCCGGTACGGCGGCACGTTCGTGCTGCCGCGCGCGGACGCCGGCGGCGAGGACGAGCTGCGGCGGCGGATCGCCGAGGTCGACATAGAGGACGTGCTGCGCTTCCGGGAGGTGCTGGAGGTCGGCGCGGCCGGGCTGTGCGCGGCGCACGGGCTGGAGGAGAAGCAGGTACGGCGGCTCCGTGAGGCCCTGGACCGCACGCACGACGCCCCGCTCGCCGACTACCGGCGCCTGGACACGCTGCTGCACCTCACGCTCGCCGAGCTGTCCGGCACCCCGACGCTCACCGCCCAGTACGCGGCCGTGCGCGCCACCCTCAACGACCTGCTCGACTGCATCCCGCTGCTGGTGCGCAACCTGGAGCACTCCCAGCGGCAGCACACCGCCCTGGTGGAGGCCGTGATCGAGGGGGACGCCGACCAGGCGCGGGAGATCGCGCGCGAGCACTGCGGGGGCACGGCCGCGCTGCTGCGGGGGTTCCTGGGCTGAGCCGGGCGGTGTCGTGGCGCGGTGAGGATTCACGGGCGATCGACGCACGGGTCTTGCGCTCCCTCCACCCACACCGCAAAGGTATGGCTCCATTCCATTCAGCCGGAGTCCGCTCGCCCCTCGTGACCGCCGCCGCCCCGTCGGGAGTCTGCCCATGTCCCAGGAACCCACCGTCACACCCGTCGCCCCCGGGGGCGACGACTATCTGGAGCGCAGGGCGCTGCGCCGCGGCAGCGCCGGCTGGGTGCTGCTGACCGGACTCGGCGTCGCCTACGTCGTCTCCGGCGACTACTCGGGCTGGAACTTCGGCCTGGCCGAGGGCGGCTTCGGAGGCCTGGCGATCGCCATGGTCCTCATGGGCGCGATGTACGTGTGCATGGTGTTCGCGCTCGCCGAGCTGTCCTCGATCCTCCCCACCGCGGGCGGCGGCTACGGCTTCGCCCGGCGCGCCCTCGGCCCGTGGGGCGGCTTCATGACCGGCACGGCGATCCTCATCGAGTACGTCCTCGCGCCCGCCGCGATCGTCATCTTCATCGGCGACTACGTCGAGTCCCTCGGCCTGTTCGGTCTGGAGTCGGGCTGGCCGGTGTACCTGGCCTGCTTCGTGATCTTCCTGGGCATCCACCTGTGGGGCGTGGGCGAGGCGCTGCGCTTCAGCTTCGTCGTGACGGGCATCGCGGTCGCGGCGCTGATCGTGTTCGCGCTGGCGGCCCTGCCGGACTTCTCCTTCGGCGCGCTCGACGACATCCCGGTCGACGCCTCGGCCGCCGGGGCGAGTTCCTGGCTGCCCTTCGGCCTGCTGGGCATCTGGGCGGCGTTCCCGTTCGGCATGTGGTTCTTCCTGGGCGTCGAGGGCGTGCCGCTGGCCGCCGAGGAGACCAGGGACCCGGCCCGTACGCTGCCGAAGGCGATCCGCTGGTCGATGGGAATCCTGGTGGTACTGGCCGTGGTCACGTTCTTCGCGGCGGCCGGCGCCCGGGGCTCCGCCGCCATCCAGGGGGCGGGCAACCCGCTGGTCGAGGCGCTCCAGCCGGACGGCGAGGCGACGACCCTGAGCCGGATCGTCAACTACGCGGGCCTGGCCGGCCTGGTGGCCTCCTTCTTCTCGCTGATCTACGCGGGCTCGCGCCAGCTGTTCGCCCTCTCCCGCGCCGGCTACCTGCCCCGCTTCCTCTCCCTGACCAGCAGTCGCAAGGCCCCCTATCTGGGCCTGCTGGTGCCCGGCACGATCGGCTTCCTGCTGGCGGCGCTCTCGGGTAACGGCGCCCGCATGCTGAACATCGCCGTCTTCGGCGCCACCATCTCCTACGCGCTGATGTCCCTGTCCCACATCGTGCTGCGCCGCCGCGAGCCCGGGCTGCCGCGGCCGTACCGGACGCCGGGCGGGGTGCTGACCTCCTCGGTCGCGCTGGTGCTGGCCTGCTCGGCGCTGGTCGCGACGTTCCTGGTGGACGTGACGGCGGCCTTCATCGCGCTGCTGGTGTACGCCGTGGCGGTCGCCTATTTCGGCCTGTACAGCCGCAAGCGCCTGGTCGCGAAGGCTCCGGAGGAGGAGTTCGCGGCGCTGGCGGCGGCCGAGGCAGAGTTGGCCAGGGACTGAGGCGTCGAGTGACGAGGGAGTTTCCGTGAGCAGGCCGTTGATCGGGGTCAGCACCTACCTGGAGTCCGGTGCGCGCTGGGGCGTGTGGGAACTGGAGGCCGCGCTGCTGCCCGTCGGCTACCCCCGGCTGATCCAGCGAGCGGGCGGTCTGGCCGCGATGCTGCCGCCGGACGACCCGGCGCACGCGGCCGAGGCCGTGGCCCGGCTGGACGGGCTGGTCGTCGCGGGCGGACCGGACGTGGACCCGGTCCGCTACGGCGCGGAGCGCGAGCCCAGGACGGGCCCGCCCGCACCGGAGCGGGACGCGTGGGAGCTGGCGCTGATCGACGCGGCCCTGGCGGCGGGCCTCCCGCTGCTCGGCATCTGCCGTGGCATGCAACTGCTGAACGTCGCCCTCGGCGGGACGCTCGTGCAGCACATCGACGGGCACGCGGAGGTCGTGGGCGTGTTCGGCGGCCATGCGGTCAAGCCGGTGCCGGGCAGCCTGTACGGCGGGATCGTGCCGGAGGAGACGTTCGTCCCGACGTACCACCACCAGGCCGTGGACCGCCTCGGCGAGGACCTGGTGCCGTCGGCGTACGCGGGCGACGGCACGATCGAGGCGGTGGAACTGCCGTCCCCCGGGGCGTGGGTCCTGGGGGTGCAGTGGCACCCGGAGATGGGGGACGACGTGCGGGTGACGCGGGCGCTGGTGGAGGCGGCGGCAGCACCGCGCTGACGCCGAGGACGGTGGCGTGGCTGTCCGGCGGCGGCACCGCGGACGAGACCCAGCGCCCATGGCACCGCGGACCCGGCAGGCGCTGGTGGAAGCAGCACCAACACCGCGCCGACCCCGGAGGGCCGCGGCATGACTGCCCGGCGACCACCCCCGCGGACGAGACCCAGCGCCCATGGCACCGCGGACCCGGCAGGCGCTGGTGGAAGCAGCACCAACACCGCGCCGACCCCGGAGGGCCGCGGCATGAC
>NZ_JBHYQH010000004.1:63855-129537 GCF_042746715.1 Streptomyces sp. NPDC058741
GACTGCCCGGCGACCACCCCCGCGGACGAGACCCAGCGCCCATGGCACCGCGGACCCCGTCGGTGTTCAACCCCGGGTCAGTGACAGCAGGTCACGCGCGGGACCGGTCGGGCGGTGTCCCACCGGCCACACCGCCCTGAGGTCCCGGGTCAGGGCCACCCCTTCCACCGGCACCCGCACCAGCCGCCGCATCGCCAGCTCCTCCCCCACCGCCAGTTCGCTCAGCACCGCCGGGCCCGCGCCGCTCACCGCCGCCGCCTTCACCGCGGTCGTCGAGGACAGCTCGATGAGCGGCCGGGCCAGTCCTCCCAGCGCCGCGTCCAGGACCTGGCGGGTGCCGGAGCCCTTCTCGCGCAGGATCAGCGGTGTCGAGGCCAGTTCCCGCGCCGCCAGGGGCTGCCGGCGGCGGGCCCAGGCGTGGCCCGGGGCCGTCACCACGATCAGCCGGTCGTGGGCGATGACCACCGAGTCCAGCCCCGTCGGCACCGTCAGTCCCTCCACGAAGCCCACGTCGGCCTCGTCGGACAGGAGGCGCTGGGCGACCACCGTGGAGTTGCCCGCGTGCAGTGAGACCGCCGTGTCGGGCCGCTGCGTCCGCAGCGCCAGCAGCCACCCGGGCAGCAGGTACTCCGCGATGGTCATGCTCGCCACGACCCGCAGCCGCGAGTCGCGCCGGTCCCGCAGCGCCTGCGCGCCCGCGTCGAACGCCTCCGCCGCCTCGACGATCCGCCGCGCCCAGTCCGTCACCAGCGCGCCCGCGTCCGTGAGCCGGGAACCGCGGGGCGACCGGTCGACCAGCGCCACCCCGAGCTGCCGTTCCATCGACCGGATCCGGCTGCTGGCCGCGGGCTGGGTGATGCCGAGCTCCCGCGCCGCCCCGCCGAGGCTGCCGACCCGTGCCACCGCCAGCAGCAGCTCCAGGGCGCCGAGGTCCGGGACCCGGTGCGCCAGGGAACCGGTGACCGACGGGCCGGCCTGCTCATCCGCGTTACTCATAAACCCAGCTTATGCCGCCATAGAGGCGACCTCCCTGGTGGTGCGCCTCCCCCGTCCGGACCGTTGAGGCATGGTCACCGCCGCCCAGCCCTTCGCGCTCCCGAGGTCCGTCCGTCAGTTCGGGCCCGACTGGTACGCCACCGTCATGGGCACCGCCGTCGTCGCCACCGCAGGAGCGGGCCTGCCCCCGCACCTCCCGGGACTGCGCCCGGCGCTCGCCGCCGTCTGGGCCCTGTCCCTCGCCCTGCTGCTGACGCTGCTGTGCGCCCGGGCGGTGCACTGGGTGCGCCACCATGACCAGGCACGCGCCCACCTCCTCGACCCGGCGACCGCGCCCTACCACGGCTGCCTCGCCATGGCGCTGCTCGCGGTGGGCGGCGGTGTCCTCGGCGTCGGCCGGGACTGGATCGGCCTGCGGGCGGCCGTCGCGCTGGACGCGGTGCTCTTCACCGCCGGCACGGTCCTGGGGCTGGCCGCCGCCGTGGCCGTGCCGTACCTGATGGCCGTACGGCACAGGGTGGAGCCGGGGCAGGCCGCGCCCGTCTGGCTGCGGCCGCTGGTCGCGCCCATGGTCTCGGCCGCCGTCGGGCCGCCCCTCGTACCGCATCTGCCGCCCGGTCAGGCGCGGGAGACCCTGCTCCTGGTCTGCCTCGCGCGGTTCGGGCTGAGTCTGCTGGCGACGCTGGTGATGCTGCCGCTGGTCTTCGCCCGCCTGCTCACCGGCGGGCCGCTGCCCCTCGCCCTCACGCCGACCCTGTTCCTGGTGCTGGGCCCGCTCGGGCAGTCCACCACGGCGGCCGGCGCGTTCGCCGACGTCGCCCCCTGGGTCGTGCCGGCCCCGTACGACGAGGGGTTCGGGGTCCTCGCCGTGCTCTACGGGGTGCCCGTGATGGGGTTCACGCTGCTGTGCCTGCCTGGCCACGGCCCATGTGTGGCGCGCCCGGCGGCACGGGATGCGGTGCGCGATGACCTGGTGGTCCTTCACCTTCCCGGTCGGCACGTGCGTCACGGGCGCCGAGGCGCTGGGGCGGCACACCGGGCTGGTGGCGTACACGGGGCCGGCGGTGCTGCTGTACGGGGTGCTGGTCCTCGCGTGGGGCGCCGCGGCGGCGGGGACCGTGCGCGGGCTGGTCAGGGGCGAGCTGCTCGCAGCGCCCGCCCCAGCACCCGCGGCGCCTCGGCCAGCGACGGTCCGTACCAGGTCAGGTGCCGTCCGCTGACGAGCGCGCAGGGCAGGCCCCGGAAGGCCTCCGGGCCGTCGTCGGCGGTGAAGCGGTACGGCTCGTCCGGCAGGACCACCACGTCCGGGGCGGCGGCCCGCAGCTCCTCCAGCGGGATTCGGGGGTAGCGGTCGGGGTGCGTCGCGTACACGTGGCCGACGCCGAGGCGGGCCAGCACGTCACCGGCGAAGGTGTCGCGGCCCAGGACCATCCAGGGGCGGCGCCAGACCGGCACGACGGCCGTCCGCCGCGTCGCCGGCGGCGGCAGGGACGACCAGACGTCCTCGGCCTCGTCCAGCCAGCGCGGGTGGGACGGGACCCCGCAGGCGTCCAGGACCCGGTCCAGTTCCCGGAAGGCCTGCGGCACGTCGCGGACCTCCGTCACCAGGACCTCCGCACCGGCCTCGCGCAACGCCTCCAGGTCGGGTGCGCGGTTCTCCTCCTCGTTGGCGATCACCAGGTCGGGTGCGAGGGAGAGGATCCGGCCGGTGTCCGGGTTCTTGGTGCCGCCGACACGGACGACGTCCAGGTCCGGCGGGTGCGTGCACCAGTCGGTGGCACCGGCCAGTGCGCCGGGCGCGGACCTGGCGATGGCCTCGGTCAGCGACGGGACCAGCGAGACGGCTCTCACCGGTGTCCTCACCGGTCTCCTCACCGGTCTCCTCGCCGGCGCGGCCGGTCCCGGACCGCCTCGATGTGCTCGGCCACGGCGACGACGATCACGCGGGTGCCGGACTCGGCCGCCCGCCAGCGGTGCCGCACACCGCCGGTGAGGTAGAGCGTGTCGCCCCGGCCCAGACGGTAGGCGCGGCCCTCCGCCTCGATCTCCACCGCGCCGTCGGCGACGTACATCAACTGGTCGTTGCGGTACTGGAACTCACGGCCCGCGTCGTGTTCGCCGGTGAACTCGGAGGCGTGCATCTGGTGGTGTCCGCGCACCAGGGACCGGGTGCGCGGCCGGGACGGCGGTTCTGGCCCGCCGGCCCGGACGACGTCCACGCTGCACGCCGGGTCGGCCGCGGCGAGGAGTTCGACGGCGGTGGTGCGCAGGGCGTCGGCGACCTTCTCCAGGGAGCTGGTGCTGGGGCGCGCCCGGTCGTTCTCGATCTGGCTCAGGAACGGGACGGACAGGCCGCTGCGCTCGGCCACGACGGCGAGGGTGAGGTCCAGCGCGCGGCGCCGGCGGCGCACGGCGGCGCCCACCCGAAGGGGCTGTTCCTTGTGGTCGCCCATCGCTCCGGCTCCCTCCTTCGCGCGTCGATCCGCTCCCCGTGCCCCGGCGTCCCGGCGCACGCCGTGTGTCGAGTCGTGTGTCGAGCTGTCTGCACCCTACGCATGTTCGGCGAACCGTTTCATGCGCCCGTCACATCGGGGTCACGCGGGGAGGTGCGCGACCTCGCCTTTCGCGCCAGGGGATCCGCCGCGGGAGGCGGTGGGACGGGTGTTCCTCCGGGGGGAGAAGCAGGCGGGACAAGGAGGATCGGGGGGTGGTGCAGCGCTCTGTGGTTGTCCGGATCCCGTTCGCGGATCCCGGGGTGCGGGGCGGGACGCGGCGTGTCGCGGCCCGCCCCAGAACCCTACTGCGGTGTCATCCGGTTCAGCATGTCCGGGTGTTCCTCCAGCCACGCGGCGACGGCTTCCTCCTCGTGCCCCTGGCCGCGGTCCTTGATCGCGCTCTCCAGGCTGCCGAGCTCGTCCTCGCTCGTCCTGAAGTTCCTGGTGCACTGAGTGAGCTGCGGGTAACGCGCGGGGAACCGCTCGTTGGAGACGGTGCGGATGGTGCTGCCCTCGCCGAAGGCCTTGCGGGGTCCTCCAGCCTGGTCAGCTCGTAGTCGCGGTACGCCCAGTGCGGGGACCAGAGCGTGACGGCGATCGGCTCCTTCTCGGCGTAGGCGCGCTTCAGCTCGGCCAGCACGGCCGGGGTGGAGCCGTCGACGACCTTGTACTCCCCGTCCAGGCCGTAGCCCGGCAGGACCTCCTTCTTCAGCAGGTCCATCTCGCCGGTGCCGGGCTCGATGCCGACGATCCTCCCGTCGAAGCGGGCGGCCTCGCCCTTGAGGTCGTCGAGGGAGTCGATGTCCTGCATGTACGACGGGACGGTCAGCTCCAGGGACGTCTCGTCGTACCAGGAACCGAGGTCGTCGAGCTGCTCGCCGTACTTCTTCCAGTACTGCTCGTGGGTGGTGGGCAGCCAGGCGTCGGTCTGGAAGTCGAGGTCGCCGCTCGCCAGGGAGGTGTACAGCGGTCCGGCCTCCAACTGCTTGGTCTCGACGTCGTAGCCGCGCTGCTGGAGGGCCTCCTTCCGCAGGAAGGTGGAGGCGACGCCCTCGTCCCAGGGGATGGAGCCGATGCTGATCTTCTTGCCCCGGCCCACGTCGCCGTTCGCCGCGGTGGCGGTGCCCTTGCCGGCACCGCCGAAGACGCCCATGCCGCCCGCGACGAGCGCGAGCAGCACGACGCCGATCACGGCGACGGCCGGGCGGGGCCGGTACGACCAGATCGGCATGCCCTGGGCGGCGCGCGCCCGGGCCGCGGCGCGGCGGCCGAGCGGCGAGACCTGGGTGCCGAGGGCGCTGGTCATGCGGTCGAGGTAGATCGCGAGGATCACGATGGCGACACCGGCCTCGGAGCCGAGACCCACGTTCAGCTGCCCGATGGCCTCGTTGACGTCGCCGCCGAGACCGTCGGCGCCGACCATGCCGGCGGTGGCGGCCTTCGACAGGCCGAGCATGATGACCTGGTTGACGCCCGCCATGACGGTGGGCAGGGCGAGCGGCAGCTGGACGCGCAGCAGGATGTCGCGCCGGGACGTGCCGAACGCCTCGGCGGCCTCGACCAGTTCCCTGTCGACCTGCCGGATGCCCAGCTCGGTGATGCGGACGCCGGGGGCCAGCGCGAAGATCAGCGTGGCGACGATGCCGGCGGGGGCGCCGCTGCCGAAGAACAGGATCGCCGGGATGAGGTAGATCATCGCGGGCAGCGTCTGCATGAAGTCGAGCACCGGCCGGACCAGGCCTCTGACCGGGCTCCACGGTGAAGGACGCGTCGATCACGGCGGGGGTCGCGCCCTCGGCGCGCAGGTCCTCCCGGCCGGCTCCCTCCCTGAGCCGCTCGACCGCCCGGTCCGGTCTCCTGCCGAACACCTTGTACAGGCTCTCTGCCTCAAGCCTCGCTGACACGTTCACCTCTGTTCTCGACGGCAACGGAACGGAGCGAGGACAGGGCGCACAACAGTTGAAATGCGCAAACCGGCCTCGCTCCGGGGCGGCGCCCCCCTGGATCGCGGAAGGCAAACGCATACGTGGGGCGCCTCACAGGAGACGCGCAGGACGCAACGCGTCTGCGCACCGCGTGAGGCTGTCAGTGGTGTACGGCATGATGCGTGGCGTGACCGGACGACTGATGCTCCTCGACACCGCCTCCCTGTACTTCCGCGCCTACTTCGGTGTGCCCGATTCGGTCAGGGCACCGGACGGCACGCCGGTGAACGCCGTGCGCGGCCTCCTCGACTTCATCGACCGGCTGGTGAAGGACCACCGGCCGGAGGGGCTGGTGGCGTGCATGGACGCCGACTGGCGGCCGCACTGGCGGGTGGAGCTGATCCCCTCCTACAAGGCGCACCGCGTGGCCGAGGAGCGCGCGGCGGGACCCGACGAGGAGGAGGTGCCCGACACGCTGTCGCCGCAGGTGCCGGTCATCGAGGAGGTGCTGGACGCGCTCGGCATCGCGCGCGTGGGGGTCGCGGGCTACGAGGCGGACGACGTCATCGGCACGTTCACCGCGCGGGCGAAGGGCCCGGTCGACATCGTCACGGGCGACCGGGACCTGTACCAGCTGGTGGACGACGCGCGCGGGGTGCGCGTGCTGTACCCGCTGAAGGGCGTGGGCACGCTGCAGCTCACCGATGAGGCGGTGCTGCGCGAGAAGTATGGGGTCGGCGGCAGCGGGTACGCGGATCTGGCCCTGCTGCGCGGCGACCCCAGCGACGGCCTGCCGGGCGTCCCGGGCGTCGGCGAGAAGACGGCCGCGAAGCTGCTCGCCGAGTTCGGCGACCTGGCCGGGATCATGGCGGCGGTCGAGGACCGGCGGTCGAAGCTGACGCCGACACAGCGCGGGCGGCTGGACGAGGCGCGTCCGTATCTCGCGGTCGCGCCGAAGGTGGTCCGGGTCGCGGACGACGTTCCGCTCCCGGCGGTGTCGACGGCTGTGCCGCGCACCCCGCGCGACCCGGCGGCGCTGCGGACGCTGGCGACCCGCTGGGGGCTGGGCGGGTCGCTGGAGCGTCTGCTGGCGACGCTGGCGGCGTGAGCCTTCCGGGAGGAGGGTGGCACGACCTCCCCCGGGAGGTGTGAGAGGGGACCGAGGTGCTAACTTAGGTAACCCTAACCATGCGAGACAGGGAGGTCCTCATGGCAGAGCGACCGGGACGCCAGCCGCGCAGGACATACTCCGCCCAGGTCGTCCGCACCGAGCGGCTGACCCCTCACATGCAGCGTGTGGTGCTCGGCGGACAGGGCCTCGCCGACTTCGCGGCGCAGACGTGCACGGACCACTACGTGAAGCTGCTGTTCGCGCCCCCGGGCGTGACCTATCCGGAACCCTTCGACGTGCAGCGTGTCCGCGACTCGCTGCCGCGCGACCAGTGGCCCGTCACCCGGACGTACACCGTCCGCCAGTGGGACGCCGAACACCGCGAGCTGACGCTGGACTTCGTCGTCCACGGCGACGAGGGCCTGGCCGGGCCGTGGGCCGTGCGGGTCCGGCCGGGCGAGACCGTGCGGTTCATGGGACCCGGCGGGGCGTACGCGCCCGACCCGGAGGCCGACTGGCATCTCCTCGCCGGCGACGAGAGCGCGCTGCCCGCGATCGCCCGCGCCCTGGAAGCCCTGCCGCGCGGTGCCGGGGCCCACGCCTTCGTGGAGGTCTCGGGCCCCGAGGAGGAACAGAAGATCGACTCCGACGTGGAGGTCGTCTGGCTGCACCGCGGCGGCCGGCCCCGGGGCGAGGCCCTGGTCGAGGCCGTACGGAACCTGGAGTTCCCCGAGGGCCGGGTGCACGCCTTCGTCCACGGCGAGGCGCACTTCGTGAAGGAGCTCCGCAGTCTGCTGCGGGGCGAACGCGGCATCCCCCGCGAGGACCTGTCCCTCTCGGGTTACTGGCGGCTGGGCCACAACGAGGACGGCTGGCAGGCGTCGAAGCGCGAGTGGAACGCCCGGATCGAGGCGGAGCAGGAGAACACGCCGGCGGCCTGAGGCCCACCCCCCGGCACGGCCGGGCACTACCCCGGCACGACCGCCGGTCGTCCCGCACACGTGCTGTCCGCCGTCGCGCTCCGGCCTCGTACGCTGGGCCGCGATGAGACGCAAGAGCCGCATCCCGCCCTCTCCGCTGCCGCAGCGCCACGGTGTCGACCCGGTGCGCGTACGGCTGCCCGCCTCCGGCGCGTGGGGCACCGTGCGCGAGCACCTGGTGGAGCGGCTGTCCGGGGCGGGTGACGGCGTCGTCGACGGGATGTTCGAGGCGGGGCTGATCGTGGGAGCGGACGGTGCGGCCGTGCCGGCGGACGCCCCCTACGTGCCCGGGATGTTCGTGTGGTTCCACCGCGAGCTGCCCGCCGAGGTGCCGGTGCCCTTCCCGCTGGAGGTCGTGCACCGGGACGAGCACATCGTCGTCGCGGACAAGCCGCACTTCCTCGCCACCACGCCGCGCGGCGGTCATGTCGCCGAGACCGCGCTGGCCCGGCTGCGCCGCGGGCTGGACCTCCCCACGCTCGGCGCCGCGCACCGCCTGGACCGGCTCACGGCCGGACTCGTCCTGTTCACCGTGCGCCCGGAGGAACGGGGCGCGTACCAGACACTCTTCCGCGACCGGCGGGTGCGCAAGGAGTACGAGGCCGTCGCCCCCGTCGATCCCGCCCTCGCGCTCCCCCGGACCGTGCGCAGCCGCATCGTGAAGGAGCGCGGGGTGCTCACGGCCCGGGAGGTGCCGGGCGAGCCCAACGCCGTGAGCCGCGTCGAACTGGTCGAGCACCGGCCGCGGGGCACCGGCCGGCTGGGCCGGTACCGGCTGCTCCCCGCGACCGGCCGGACGCACCAGCTGCGCGTGCACATGACCGCGCTGGGCGTGCCGATCCTGGGCGATCCCCTCTACCCCGACGTGACCGCGCCCGAGCCGGCCTGTGACTTCTCCCGCCCGCTGCAACTGCTGGCGCGCTGCCTGGAGTTCACCGACCCGGTCACCGGCGAGGAGCACCGCTTCCGCAGCGCCCGGGTGCTCGCGGCCTGGGCGTCGTACGACCGGTGGGCCGCCGGGGCGGACAGCGGCCCGTCGGACGGTCGCTGACCGCGTCCCCCGGCAGCCCAGCGCCCGCGGCCCGGACGCCGTACGACCCGTGGACCGTCCCGGCGGTCAGCAGCCCGGACAGGTCAGCAGCCGCGCCACCAGGTCAGGAAGCGCTGCCGGACGCCCTTGCCGCGCACCGGCTCCCGCGGAACCGGCCGCGGGGGCGCCGCCCAGGGCTGAGGCTGTGCGGGAACCGGCTCGGGCTGTGGTTGGGGCTGGGCGACGGCGGCCGCGGGCTGCGGCGGGACCGTGCCCGTCGCGGGCTGGGGCTGGGCGGCCGCCGGGGCCGGTGAGGTGCCGATCGGCCAGTCCGCACGCTGGGGCGGGACCACCCCGTGGTGGGGCCTCTCGCTGACGTCCTGCGGCGGCTTGGGCGAGAACTGCACGGGCAGTTCCACCAGGTGCCGGGAGGCGATGGACGCCGTCCAGCGCAACTCGTCCTCGTGGCAGTCGAGTTCGACGTCCGGCAGCCGCAGCAGCAGCGCGTCGACGCCGACGTCGGCGATGGAGCGGCCGATGTCCTGCCCCGGGCACTCGTGCGGGCCGGCGCCGAACGCCAGGTGGGAGCGGTTGCCCTGCATGCCGGCCTTCAGGTCGGGCCGCACCCGCGGATCGACGTTGGCCGGGAGCGGGGCGAAGAGCAGCCCGTCGCCCCGGCGGATGCGCTGCCCGCCGAGCTCGGTCTCCTGCTTGGCGAAGTAGGCGAAGACCGTGCTGAACGGCGGCTCGTCCCACAGCGACTGCTCCACCGCCTCCGGCACCGTCAGCCGGCCGCCGTTGAGCTGGGCCCGGAAGCGCGGGTCGATCAGCACCGTGAGCAGCACGTTGGACAGCAGGTTGGTGGTGGCCTCGTAGGCGGCGAAGAGCACCAGGCGCAGGTGCTCCCGGACCTCGTCGTCGGTCAGGCGGGCGGGGTGGTTGATCAGGTAGCTGGCGAGGTCCTCCTCCGGCTGGGCGCGCCGCCGGGCGGTGAGCCGGCCGAGGGCGTCCATGACGTGGGCGTGGCTGGTGATGGCGGTCTCTGTGCCCTTGAGGGCGTCGCGGGCTGCCTCGACGAGACGGTCGTCGTACGCGTCGGGCATGCCGAGGATCTCGCACACCACGGCCATCGGCAGATGCTCGGTGAACTGGCCGACGAGGTCCGCCTCGCCCTGCTCGCAGAAGCGGTTGACGATGGCCTGGGTGCTGCGGTTGATGTAGCGGCGCAGGCTGCGGAAGTCGATGGTCGAGATGGCGCCCACGACCGCGCCGCGCAGCCGCCTGTGCTCGCCCTCGGCGTGCGAGGCGATGGGCTGCCAGGCGATGTGCGGCATCAGCGGGTGGTCGGGCTTGACCAGGCCGTCCCGCAGCGGGGTCCAGATGCGGCTGTCGCGGCAGAACTGCGAGGGCGAGCGGACCATGTGCAGGGGGACTTGCTGGTGGATATGTCAGGCAGCTGTCGGACTTTCCACACATAGAGGAACAAGCGCACGAATTCGCCTCAAGACGGTGCGCTGCGGGCGAGCTTAGTCCGAGCGGATCATCGCCGTGTCATATTCGGCATCCACCGGAAACCGGTCAGGAGGGAGAGTAGGCTCACTCGTTTACACGCTGCGACATCGTTCGAATGCTCTGCGTAACGACGAACGCGCGCACGAAAGCCCACTCGCCGTGACGGGTGAGTGGGCTTCAGTACGTTGCCGTGCCGGGGGCGGCGATCACCCCACCGACGAGTAGGCGACGACCCCCCGCAGCAGCAGATCGACGCCCTTGCGGGCGTTCTTCACGACGGAGGACCCCTGCGGCGCCGCCGCCGCGATCTGCCCCAGCACGTCGATGACCTGCTTGCACCATCGCACGAAGTCGCCCGCCGGCATCTCCGCCTCCCGCAGCACCTCGTCGAGCCCCTTGCCGTTGGCCCACATGTACGCCGCCCAGGCGAAGCCGAGGTCCGGCTCGCGCTGCCCGACCCCTTCGGTCTGGGTGATCCGGAACTCCTCCTCCAGCGCGTCCAGCCGCCCCCAGATCCGCACCGTCTCGCCCAGCGCGGCCTTGGCCTTCCCGGAGGGCAGCTTCGGCGCCAGCGCGTCGTCCCCGACCCGCGACTCGAACACCAACGCCGAGACGCATCCGGCGAGTTCGGCCGGGCCGAGCCCCTCCCAGACGCCCTCGCGCAGGCACTCGCTGGCCAGCAGGTCAAGCTCGCCGTAGAGCCGGGCCAGCCGCTTGCCGTGCTCGGTGACCTCGTCGCCGCGCAGATAGTCCAGCTCGGTCAGCAGCGCGACGATACGGTCGAACGTCCGGGCGATCGTGTTCGTCCGGCCCTCGATCCGCCGCTCCAGCTGGGAGGTGTCCCGCAGCAGCCGGTGGTACCGCTCGGCCCAGCGGGCGTGGTCCTCACGGTCGTTGCACCCGTGGCAGGGGTGGGCGCGCAGCGCGGTGCGCAGCCGGGCGATCTCGCGGTCGTCGGCCGCCTGGGAGCGCGGCTTGCGATGCCGGTCGGCCGGGATGTGCCCGGCCTTGGTGCGCAGCGCCGACGCCAGGTCCCGACGCGACTGCGGGGAGCGCGGGTTGAAGGACTTCGGGATCCGCATCCGCTCCAATGGCTCGACCGGCACCGGGAAGTCCATCGACGCCAGCCGCTTGACCTGCCGCTCTGCGGTCAGCACCAGCGGGCGGGGACCGTCGTGGTGGTCGAAGCCGCGGTGCCCGTTCGAACGGCCCGCGGGCAGCCCCGGGTCCAGCACCAGCGCCAGTCCCGCGTACTTGCCGGTGGGCACGTGGATGACGTCGCCGGGCTTCAGCTTCTCCAGCGCCACGGCGGCCTCCGCGCGCCGCTGTGCCGCGCCCTGCCGGGCCAGATCGTTCTCCCGGTCCTTGAGCTCGCGGCGCAGCCGCGCGTACTCCTCGAAGTCGCCGAGGTGGCAGGTCATGGAGGCCTTGTAGCCCTCCAGCCCTTCCTCGTTGCGCTGCACCTGACGCGAGATGCCGACGACCGACTTGTCGGCCTGGAACTGCGCGAACGACGTCTCCAGCAGCTCGCGCGAGCGGTGCCGGCCGAACTGCTCGACCAGGTTGACCGCCATGTTGTACGACGGCTTGAAGCTGGAGCGCAGCGGGTACGTGCGCGTGCCGGCCAGGCCCGCCAGGTGCTCGGGGCTCATGCCGCGCTGCCAGAGCACCACGGCGTGGCCCTCGACATCGATGCCGCGCCGCCCGGCCCGGCCCGTCAGCTGGGTGAACTCGCCCGGGGTGATGTCCGCGTGCTGCTCGCCGTTCCACTTGACGAGCTTCTCCAGCACCACCGAGCGGGCGGGCATGTTGATGCCGAGGGCGAGCGTCTCGGTGGCGAACACGGCCTTGACCAGGCCGCGCACGAACAGTTCCTCGACGACCTCCTTGAAGGTCGGCAGCATGCCGGCGTGGTGGGCGGCGATACCGCGCTCCAGGCCCTCCAGCCACTCGTAGTAGCCGAGGACGTGCAGGTCCTCCCGGGGGATCGACGCCGTGCGCTCCTCGACGAGGGAGCGGACGCGCTCGCGCGCCTCCTCGTCGTTGAGCCTCAGGCCCGCGTACAGGCACTGCTGGACGGCGGCCTCGCAGGCGGCGCGGCTGAAGATGAAGGTGATGGCGGGCAGCAGCCCTTCGGCGTCGAGCCGCTCGATGACCTCGGGCCGGCTCGGCGTCCACACCCGGGAGCGCTGTCGGCGCTCGCGCTCACGGTCGGCCTCGCGCAGCGACCGGCCGCGCCGGCGGTCCTGGTACGAGGGCCGGCTCGCCTCCATGCGCGCCATGCGCGTGAGGTCGGGGTTGACGGCCTTCTTCTGACCCTCGCCCTCCTCGAACAGGTCGTACATCCGCCGCCCGGCCAGCACGTGCTGGAACAGCGGCACGGGCCGGTGCTCGGAGACGATCACCTCGGTGTCGCCGCGGACCGTGTCGAGCCAGTCGCCGAACTCCTCGGCGTTCGACACCGTCGCCGAGAGCGAGACCAGCGTGACCGACTCGGGCAGGTGGATGATCACCTCTTCCCACACGGCGCCGCGGAAGCGGTCGGAGAGGTAGTGCACCTCGTCCATGACCACGTAGCCGAGGCCCAGGAGGGTCTGGGAGCCGGCGTACAGCATGTTCCGCAGCACCTCGGTGGTCATCACGACCACCGGGGCGTCGGAGTTCACGCTGTTGTCGCCGGTGAGCAGGCCCACCTTCTCCGTGCCGTAGCGGCGGCACAGGTCGGCGTACTTCTGGTTGGACAGCGCCTTGATCGGTGTCGTGTAGAAGCACTTCCTGCCCTGCCCGAGGGCGAGGTGGACGGCGAACTCGCCGACGATCGTCTTGCCGGAGCCGGTGGGCGCGGCGACCAGCACGCCCTTCCCCGCCTCGAGCGCCCGGCAGGCCTCGATCTGGAAGGGGTCGAGGCCGAAGTCGTACATCTCGCGGAAGGAGGCGAGCGCGGTGGCCTGCTCGGCAGCGCGCTTACGGGCTGCCGCGTACCGCTCGGCCGGTGAGAGATCCTCTGTCATCGTGGTTTCGAGCGTACCGGGCCGCACTGACAACAGGACGATCATTATCCGGATCCGTCCCCGTGGAACCGGGGAACGGCGCAGCTCAGCGGCGGCGGGCCGGGCGGGCCTCAGGGCCCGACGACCCGCACGCCCCCGCGCACGCAGCGCGCGCTCAGCGGCAGAGGCCCCAGCGGCTCCCCGTCCGCGTACCCCGTGATGCCCTCTGCGGCCAGTTCCACCCGGGCCGCCCTCAGCACGCTCACCTTCGGATGCTCGACGTGGGTGCCCCGGTAGACCCGCGGGAACACCCGCAGCAGCGTCCTGCGGTCGCAGTCCCCCACCACGGTGATGTCGAACAGCCCGTCGGTGAGGTCGGCGCCGGGGCAGATCCGCATGCCGCCGCCGTAGGACGGGCCGTTGCCGACGGCCACCAGGGTCGCCTCCAGCTCGCGGACCTCGCCGCCGTCGAGCCGGATCCGGTACGGCACGGGCCGGAACCCGGCGAGCTCGGGGACCATCGCGAGTTCGTACCGGAAGCGGCCGGCGATCCGGCCCATGCGGTTGCCGCGGTCGTTGACCCGGGAGTCGAGGCAGGCGGCGAGGACGGTGCCGAACCAGCGGTCGCCCACCCGGCCGAGGTCGATGTCGCGGACCCGGCCGCACTTGAGCGCGTCGGCGATCATGCGGCCCGCCGCGGCCGGTTCCCGCACCGGCAGGCCGAGGGCCCGGGCGAAGTCGTTGCCGGTGCCGACGGCGACCAGGCCGAGCGGGGTGCGGGTGCCCGCGACGGCCTGCAGGGCGAGGTTGGCCATGCCGTCGCCGCCGACGGCGATCAGCGCTCCGGTCCCGCCTGCGACGGCTTCACACGCGCGCCTGAGGGCGTCCGGGGCGTCCTCCCCGAGCACGGTGCGCACCGAGAAGCCGGCCGCCCGCAGAGCGGAAGCGGCCGGCTGCGCCGCGCGGGCGCCCCGGCCGCGGCCCGCGGTGGGGTTGACGAAGAGGGTGAGCTCGCTGGTCACGTGAGAGACCCTACGAGCTGCCCGGTGATCTTCAGGTCACGTCGTCATAACCGTTGACCCGGTCCGAACGGTCCGCGCCCGCCTGCTCCGGCAGCGCCGCACGGCTGGTCGTCACGGGCTCGATCCCGCCGATGTCCTCGGGCGTGAGATCCAGCACGGAGGCCTCGTCGTCGGCGGGCCCGAGGGCCTCGCGGCGGCTGCGCCGGCGGTCGTTGAGCAGGGAGAGGAGCGTGGCGCCGAAGTACAGGATCCAGATCGGCCCGGCGAGCATCAGCATGGTGAGCGGGTCGGTGCTGGGCGTGGCGATGGCCGCGAACACCGTGATGCCCATGATCATGCCGCGCCACCAGCCGAGCATGCGCTTGCCGGTGATGGCCCCGGTGAGGTTGAGCATCACCAGCAGCAGCGGCAGCTCGAAGGAGAGGCCGAAGACGAGCACCATCCGCATGACGAGGTCGAGCAGTTCGTCCAGCGGGAGGAGGTTGGACGTGCCGCCCGGGGTGAACTCCAGGAGCACCTTGGCCGTGGTGGGCAGGACCGTGTACGCGAAGTAGGCGCCGGTGACGAACAGCGGGGCGCCCGTGGCGACGAAGGCGTAGGCGTACTTCTTCTCGTGCCGGTGCAGGCCCGGCGCGACGAAGGCCCACAGCTGGTAGAGCCAGACCGGCGAGGCCAGCACGACACCGGCCATCAGCGACACCTTCAGGGCGAGCGTGAAGGGGGTGAGGAGGCCGTTGATCGTGATCTGCGCGCACGGCTCGGTGCCCGCCTGCGACCGGGCCAGTTCGGCGAAGGTCTTCTCACAGCCGACCGAGTCGAGGATCGGCTTGGTGATCAGGTTGATGATGTCGTTGTAGAAGAAGGCGGCGAAGACCGTGACGACGACGATCGCCAGAATCGCCTTGGCGAGCCGGTTGCGGAGCTCGCGAAGGTGCTCCGCGAGAGGCATCCGCCCCTCGGGGTCCTTCTCCTTCTTGCGGGCAGACTTCAGCAACCCACGTTCCCATCTCGTGCGGCGGGCCGGAGGTCACCGGCCCTGCGTCAGCGCTTGGTCGTGTCCGTCGGCTCGTTGACCGGGCGGGAGCTGGTCACGTCGCCGGGGGCTGCCTGGATGGTGCGCTGAGAGGGCTCGTCGTCGGAGGGAGGGCCGGCCGGGGTGGTGGACGACTTGTTCTCGTCCTTCATCGCCTTGGCCTCGCTCTTGAGGATGCGGGCCGACTTGCCGAGCGACCGCGCCATGTCCGGAAGCTTCTTCGCGCCGAACAGCAGGATGATGACGACGAGGATGAGAATGATCTCGGGGGCTCCGAGCCTTCCGAACATAAGTCTTTACCTTCTCACCGAGGCGGCTGTGGTGGGATGCCGTCCGACCGGTCGGACACATGTCCGAACGATCGTGCTGACAGCGATCGTAACGCTCGGGGGTGAACGTGAGGCAATCCCTCTGCGTCCCCCGTGCGTACTCCCGTCCGCGACCAGTGCCTCGTTAACCGGGTCGCGACCAGCAGCGTACCTGTCCGAAGCGCACGGGTGACAGGGCGAACCGCCCCAAAGCGCAACTCACGGGCACCGCTCGGACGGCTCACAGGGCGTCGGCGGACCGGGCCGCGCTCTCCGCCGCCCGCTCCAGGTCCTCGGCGGCCCGGTTGATGCGGCGCGCCGAGTCGGTGACCTGCCTGCCCAGGCGCTGCGCCTCCACGAAGACCCGTACGGCGAGCACCCCGAGGACGGCGAGACCCACGGACCCCAGAGCAATCGCGAACATCGGCCAGAACATGACGTCGAGCCTAGACCGTCCGGACGGGCCGGCCGCCCCGCCCCTCCGGACGGCGTCTGCCCTGCGGACCGGGACCGTCCCGGCCCCTCAGACGGTGGAGTGCAGCCGCAGCGTGCGCACGCCGCCGGCGGTGAGGAGTTCCACGATCCGCTCCCCCGCGGGCTTGCGGACGGACGCGCCACACGCCGGGCAGGTGAAGGAGTAGAACGTCGTACGGCTGGAGGCGCCGATGGCCAGGCGCAGGGCGCCCGCGGTCAGCTCGAAGCGCTCCCGGCAGTCCGGGCAGCCCGCCCGGAACACCACCGGAGCCACGCTTCTCATCCCGGAGAACGCGGACTCCACCGTCATGCCCCGCACACCGGACGTCGCCGACTCGCTCACAGTCGCTCCTCTTCCTGGGGTCGTTCGCCTCGGGGGCGGCACGGCAGGCCGCCCCGGACGCCCGCGCCGGGCCGCCGGCGCCGGCGCCGGTGAGCGCCTCGGCTCACGCGGGTCCGCCGTCGGGCCCGTCCGCGGCCGCGTGCGCCACGGGCACCGCGTGCGGCCCGGGCACCGCGGCCGGTTCCGCGCCGCCCACCTCGGCCGTCTCGATGCCGTCGTAGGCCGCCAGCGCCTCGCGCGCGGCCTGCCGCGCACTGTCGGCGAGCTCCGGCGGAGAGACGATCCGGCCGTCCCGGCCGAGCCGCAGCGCCAGGCGGCGCAGCGACGCCGGGTCGGGCGTCCGCAGAGTGATACGCAGCCCGCCGTCGGCCAGCTCATCCGCACTGTCGTGCGGGTAGTACTCGGCGACCCAGCGGCCGCCGGGCCCGACCTCGACCACGACCTCCGGGTCCTCGGCCGCGGGCTGCACCAGCGCCTCCGACAGGTCGCGCAGCTCGATCTCCGGGGGCGCCGACGGCTCGTCCAGGATCCTGATCTCGGCGACCCGGTCGAGGCGGAAGGTGCGGCGCGCCTCCGAGCGGCGGCACCAGGCCTCGACGTACGTGTGCCCGACGCTGACCAGGCGGATCGGGTCGATCTCCCGCTCGGTCACCTCGTCGCGCGCGGGCGAGTAGTAGCGGATCCACAGGCGGCGGCGCTCGGCGATCGCCCGGTCGACGTCCGCGAAGACGCCGCCCTCGGACTCGAAGGTGACCGACAGCCGTGAGCTGGCGCCCGCCGCCTCGCCGGCCGCGGTCTCCACCTTGGCGGTCGCCCGCAGCAGCGCCTGCCGGTCACTCTCGCGCAGTCCGGGCAGGGTGGCCACGGCCCGGGCCGCGACGAGCAGCGCGGTGGCCTCGTCGGCGGCGAGCCGGAGCGGTTCGGCGGCCTCCGCCGCGAGTGCGGCCGGGTTGTGCCACCAGATGCGCTCGCCGTCGGTGTCGATGTCGAGCAGGTCGCCACCGCGGAAGCTGGTGCCGCACATGGGCAGCACGTCGAGGTCGGAGACCAGCTCGTCCTCGGTGATGCCGAAGGCGCGCGCGACGTCCTCGACCCGCGCCCCGGGGCGCTCCCTCAGGTACGTCACCAGCGAGAGCATCCGCCGGGTCTGGTCGATGGCGTTCACGGGCCTGACCGGTTTGCCTGCCACTGTCTTGCTCCGCTCCCCCTCAGCCCTTGGCCACGGCCCGCAGCCGGTCCACGACGTCGGCCCGCAGCTCGGCGGGCTCCAGCACCACCACGTCCGGCCCGAACTCCACCAGCCAGGCGTCCAGCCCGTGGCCGTACGGAATCTCCAACTCGTCCCAGCCGTCGCCGAGTTCCCGGACCGCGGTGGCTTTCGCCCGAAGGGGGTACCCCGCGTCCGAGCGCAGCCGGATCCGGGCCGAGCGGTCGGCGATCTCCCCCGCCCAGCCGGCGACGGTCTCCCGGACGGTGACGACGTCCGGCACGGGAGCCGTGTAGCGGCCGCCGCGGGAGCGGACCTTGCCGGTGATCCGGGACAGCCGGAAGACCCGCTCGGCGCCCCGGTCGCGGTCCCAGCCCGCCAGGTACCAGTGGCCGCGCCAGCACTCCAGCGCCCACGGCTCGACGTGCCGCTGCTGGGGGTGGGCGGCGGTGGCCTTGCGGTAGTCGAACACGACGGGGCGGCGGTCCCGGCAGGCCAGCATCAGCGGTTCGAACGCCGCCTCGTGCACGGGGATCCGGGGCTCCAGCGCGCCGTGCGGCCCGTACGGGTCGACGTCCTCGGGGAGTCCCGCGGCGCGCAGCTTCTGCAGGGCACCGCTGGCCGCGCCGGCGAGCCGGGCCTGCTGCCACACCTTGGCGGCGAGGCCGAGCGCGGCGGCCTCCTCGGCGTCCAGGGTGATGGCCGGGAGGCGGTTGCTGTCGCGGCGGGCCAGGTAGCCGATCTCGCCCTCGAGGCTCTCGACGGTTTCGATGACCAGTCCGAGTTCGCGCAGGTCGTCCTTGTCGCGCTCGAACATGCGGTTGAAGGAGTCATCGGACCCGGTCGCGCCGTTGCCGGGCCCGAAGGTCTCGACGTAGGCCTCGATGGAGTCGCGCAGCTCTCGCTTGCTGAGCGGACGTCGCGTCCCGAGCAGACACAGCGCCAGGTTCATCAGCCGCTCGGCCTTGGCAATGGCCATCGACGCCCTTCGCCTCCCTATGGTGCTTGACGACGTCGACCGTACCGCTCCGCGGTGGCCCGGCAAAAGCCGAGGCCCATGCCCGAACAGGCATGGGCCCCGCTTGATCGGGTGTGTCGGACCCTGCTCAGACCCCGAGCAGGTCGACCACGAAGATCAGCGTCTCACCGGGCTTGATCGCCGGGGTCGGGCTCTGGTTGCCGTAGGCGAGGTGGGCGGGAATGGTCAGCTGGCGGCGGCCGCCGACCTTCATGCCCTGCACGCCCTGGTCCCAGCCCTTGATGACCCGGCCGCCGCCCAGCGGGAAGCGGAAGGGGGTGCCGCGGTTCCAGCTGGCGTCGAACTCCTCGCCCGTGCTGAAGGCGACACCGACGTAGTGGACGGTGACGGTCTGGCCGGCCTGCGCGACGGGGCCGTCGCCCTCCCAGATGTCCTTGATCTCGAGGTCCGCCGGGGGCTCGCCGCCCGGGAAGTCGATCTCGGGCTTGTCGATGCTCACTTCATCTCTCCTTGTTGCGTGACCTGCGTCGGGAACAGTCTCACAGACGATCGGGTCAGACCGTGCCGAGGATGTCCACCGTGAAGACCAGTGTGTTCTTGGCGAGCTCGCTGCTCGGGTTCGCGCCGTAGCCGAGCGAGGGCGGGATCACCAGCAGGACCCGGTCGCCCACGCGCTTGCCGACGAGGCCCTTGTCCCAGCCCGCCACCACGGAGCCGTTGCCGATCTGGAAGGCGGTGGCGCCGCCGTGGTCCCAGGAGGAGTCGAACTTCTTGCCGTCCTCCCACTTGACCCCGGTGTACTGGGCGATGAGCCCCTGACCGGCTTCGACCTTCTCGCCGTCGCCCTTGATCAGCACCTGCTCCCCGAGCTCCTTGGGTGCCTTGGCGCCCTCGGGGATGGTGATGGCCGCCGCCTTCCGCGACGGGGACTCCACCTCGGGCAGGCCCGCCTCGGAGGAAGCCTGCTCGCCCTTCACCTCGGCCCTGGTGTCGACGGAGGCGGCACCGACCGGGTCGACCACCCAGACCAGCACGTCCTTCGCGGCGATCCCCG
The DNA here is from genome assembly GCF_042746715.1 of Streptomyces sp. NPDC058741. Taxonomy (NCBI): domain Bacteria; kingdom Bacillati; phylum Actinomycetota; class Actinomycetes; order Kitasatosporales; family Streptomycetaceae; genus Streptomyces; species Streptomyces sp. NPDC058741. The sequence continues at coordinate 83,315 of NZ_JBHYQH010000004.1, forward strand.
AGGAGGTGTTCAGGCTCTGGCCGATCAGGTCGCCCGCGGTGCCCTGCACGAGGATCCGGCTGCCCGGCTTCTTGCCCTTCACCGCGTCGAGGACCTTCTCGGGCAGCTGCTGGCTCGGCTTGCCGATCTGCTCGACGGACTGCCGCCGGGGCCCCTGGCCGCCGGCCGACTGGGCGGACCAGGTACCGCCGAGTTCCTGGTCACCCCCCCACTTCTCGACGGTCCAGTCCAGGCGGACGAAGTCCGAGGCCTTGATCGCCTCGCCGGTGCCCTGCGACACCGTCTTGACCACGGTCTCCTCGGACGGCTCGGCGTCCTTGGGCACGGAGATCTCGGGCTTCGCCCCGACCTTCCCCTTGACCTCGGCGACGCCGCCGGCCGAGTCGCCGTTGTCACCGTCGTCCGATCCGCACGCGGCGGTGAACAACAGGGCGGGAACGGCCAGCAGCGCGGCCACGCGTCGTTTCGTGTTGTAGTTCATCAGTCCAACTGGGATCGGGGGTGGGGGGCCAACGGCCGCCACTCTACGGCGTGGGCGGCTCCGAGCACGGTTCACCGGGACACGGCGTCGCCCGGGCGGCTCACGAGGCCCGGGCGACGTCACCGCGTGTGCCGGTTCACCGGCGGCCGGTCAGGAAGCCGTGCCACCCTTCAGCGAGCGGAGCTTGCCGAGGAACTTCCCGCGGTCCATGCGGTCGGCCGGGCCCCCGTCGTGCGCTCCGTCCGCGTAGGTGGCGTCGACGACCGTGTCGCCGGTCTCCCGGTAGAGGAAGTTGGGCGTCATGGCCGGGGCCTTCTCCGAGTCGACCTTCTCGTAGGCGCTGCCGAAGACGACGAGCGAGGCGCCCTTGCGGAAGGTCTTCTTCGCCGGAGCCTCCTCGATCTCGTAGCGGACGCCGTCGGCGGTGCCGCCCATCGAACGGACGACGACCTCGGAGCCCTCCTTCAGGTGGCCCTTGTGCACCTCGTCGACCCGGACGACGACGGGCGTGTAGACGACCTCGAAGGCGGATCCGTCGTCGAGCAGGTCCTTGGCGTACACGTCGGGACGCGTGGCTACGACCGTGCCCTCGAAGACGTTCTCGTTCATCGGGAACGCGAGGGCGGCCGCGGGGCTGCTGTCGACCGCGTACGGGTGCCCCGAGACGACGCTGACGGCGTCGCCCGCGTCCTGCTCGGCCGCCCGGTCCCGGCTCTCGCCGCCGGTCCCGGCGCACGCCGTGGCGCCGAGGGCGGCCAGCGCGAGAAGCGCGGCGACGCGCGCCGGAGTGCTGTGCCGCTTGCTGCGTACTGCGCTCATCGTTCGTTTCCCCCGTTCAGTAGATGGCCCGGACGCCCGCGATGTCGTCGCTGTTCAGCGCGCGGCGGGTGCCGGTGTTGATCGCCGTCATGACCGACTTCTTCTCGGCGTCGGTGTACGACGTGCCGTCCGGGCAGTGCGGCGCCCACGGGTGGGCGAGGCCGGTGAAGTGGCCGACCTCGTGCACGGCCACCGTCTGCACGTCCGCCTTGCCCTGGCTGATGTTCTGGCTGCCGTTGACCCAGCGGAACCGGTTGGACAGGTACAGCGTTCCGCCGTTATGGGTGCGGCCGGAGCGCTGTGCTGCGGCGTATCCGGGCGCGCTGCCCATGAGGCTGGTGTAGCTGCAGGAGGCGCGGAAGGCGTAGATCTGCCAGCCGCTGGTGTAGACGGGCGTGTTGTAGCGCAGTGCGGAACCGCTGCGGTTCCACTGCCTGAGTCCGCCGTTCAGACCGGCCCGCAGGCCGCTGGGGAACGTGGTGTTGGCGGCTATGGTCCAGCCGTTGGAGGTGCTGTTCCACTTCGTCACGCCGGTGCGGCAGTACGCCTCGGCGGACGAAGCGCTCACCCCCACCAGCGCCGTCGCGATCACGGTTCCCGCGGTGGCGAGGACGGCCGCGTGACGAGTCCTTGCCGTGACAGAGCGCACGATGAGCCGCCGTTGTGTGTCGATGCTTCCGGGGCCCCGGGCGGGGCCCCACAGCGATGCCGTCAAACTGGTCATGGTCATGACGGCTGACCCAGAAGCTAACACCGGGCCACTGACAGGGACATGCGGTTTTGTGCGGGGCGGCGCACGAGGGCGGAACTCCCCCGGCGGACACCCCGTGCGCGTCACACCCGGCTGCCGGGCCGCGTGTGATAGAGGCGCGCCCGCGCTCAGCGCTGCACCATCGCCGCGAATCATTCCAAAGCGTGCGTGAATCAATGATTCCGGTCAGTGCGGCGCAGCACGTCGGCAAGTGAGATCCTTCACGCCAGATCTACGGAAAGACCCGATGCCCGGAGGTACGGGTACCTCCGGGCATCGGGTCGGGGGCGGGCCGGAACGGGCTCGCGGACACCGGCTCACATACCGGCGATCAGCTTCTCCACCCGGTCGTCCACCGAACGGAAGGGGTCCTTGCACAGGACGGTGCGCTGGGCCTGGTCGTTGAGCTTGAGGTGCACCCAGTCGACCGTGAAGTCACGGCGCTGCTCCTGGGCCCGCCGGATGAAGTCGCCGCGCAGCCGGGCCCGAGTGGTCTGCGGCGGAACGGACTTGCCCTCGAAGATCTTCAGGTCGTTGCAGACCCGGGCCGCCTGGCCCTTCTTCTCGAGCAGGTAGTACAGGCCACGACGGCGGTGGATGTCGTGGTACGCGAGATCTATCTGAGCGACCCGCGGATGCGACATGGTCATGTTGTTCTTGCTGCGGTAGCGCTCGATGAGCTTGTACTTCATGACCCAGTCGATCTCGGTGCCGATGCGGTCGAGGTCCTCGGTCTCGATCGCGTCCAGCGTGCGGCCCCACAGCTCCAGGACCTGCTCCACGGTGCCGGTGCGGATGCCGCGGCGCTCGCAGAAGTCCAGCGCCTTCTCGTAGTACTCGCGCTGCACCTCCAGGGCGGAGGCCTCCCGGCCGCTGGCCAGGCGGACCTTGCGGCGGCCGGTGATGTCGTGGCTGACCTCGCGGATCGCCCGGATGGGGTTCTCCAGGGTCAGGTCCCGCATCACCGTGCCCGCCTCGATCATGCGCAGCACCAGGTCGGTGGCGCCGACCTTGAGCAGCATGGTCGTCTCGGACATGTTGGAGTCGCCCACGATGACGTGCAGCCGGCGGTAGCGCTCGGCGTCCGCGTGCGGCTCGTCGCGCGTGTTGATGATCGGCCGGGACCGGGTCGTCGCCGAGGAGACCCCTTCCCAGATGTGCTCGGCCCGCTGGCTCACGCAGTACACGGCCCCGCGCGGGGTCTGCAGCACCTTGCCGGCACCGCACAGCAACTGCCGGGTGACCAGGAACGGGATCAGAATGTCCGCGAGACGCGAGAACTCCCCGTGCCGCGCCACGAGATAGTTCTCGTGGCAACCGTAGGAGTTGCCCGCCGAGTCGGTGTTGTTCTTGAAGAGGTAGACGTCGCCCGCGATTCCCTCCTCGTGCAGGCGTCGTTCGGCGTCCACCAGGAGTCCTTCGAGAATGCGCTCGCCGGCTTTGTCGTGGGTGACCAGTTCGATCACGTTGTCACATTCGGGTGTCGCGTATTCCGGATGCGATCCCACGTCGAGATAGAGGCGGGCGCCGTTTCGCAGAAAGACATTGCTGCTGCGGCCCCATGACACGACACGGCGGAAGAGGTACCGCGCCACCTCGTCAGGAGACAGGCGGCGCTGTCCCCTGAACGTGCACGTGACGCCGTACTCGTTCTCCAGCCCGAAAATGCGGCGGTCCATGAGGGAACATTACGCCCGATCCCCTGAACTGAAACGGGGTTCGGGGGCACGGTTCGGATCATTTTCCGAGCCGGCCGCAACGACCGCTCCCTGGCCGGGAGCTGCGACTACCCGTCCTGTGGCGGTCAAGACCAGCAGGGACACGCCACCCGCGGCGGCCGGGACGGCGAAGCCCCACAAGGCCCCGCCCGCCTCCACGACGGGCCCCGCGACACCCGCTCCGACCGAATGGCCCACGGTGAACGTCGTCACCAGCCAGGAGAACGCCTCGGTGACGGTGCCGCGCGGGGCGTGCCGGTCGACCAGGACGAACGCGCAGGCGATGGCGGGGGCGAGGAAGACCCCGGCGAGCGCCGCCAGCGCCACCATGGGCACCGCGTCCGGCATCAGCATCAGCGGCAGGTAACACACCACCAGAAGGGCCACGAGCACCCGCAGTCGCCGAGCGGGCTCACCGGCCCACTGCCGCGCCCCGTAGACCGCGCCGCCGACCAGGGCCCCGAACCCCAGGGCCGCCATCAGCCAGCCGTACACGGCGTCCCCGCCGTGCGCGTCGGCGTACGGCACGGAGGCGACCGTGATGGACCCCAGCGCCATGCCGATGAACAGGAACGCCGCGAGCAGGGCCAGCAGCCCCGCCGAGCGCAGCGCGCCCAGCCAGTGGGCCTCGCGCGGCGCCGACCGCCAGGCACGCGAGGGCGGCGACACCACCACCGACAGCGCCCCCAGCACCCCCACCCCGTTCAGCACGAGCAGCGCGGCCTGGGCCGACCAGAGGGACACGCACAGCGTCACCAGCAGCGGCCCGACGGTGAACATCACCTCCTGGGCCACGGCGTCCATCGCGTACGCCGTGTGCACCTGGTCCTCCCGGCGCAGGACCGCGGGCCACAGGGCCCGCAGCCCGCCCTCCAGGGGCGGCGTGAAGAGCCCGGCGGCCGCGACGGCCGCGTACGCGAGCGGCAGCGGCCCGGTCCCGGCGAAGGCGAAGACGGCCATGGCGAGGGCGGACAGGACGGCCGCGGGCAGTTGCACCAGCGGCTGTCCCCGCAGGTCCACCAGCCGCCCCAGCACGGGCTGCCCCACGGCGTTCGCGGCGCCGTACACGGCCGCCAGCGCTCCCGCGAGGCTGTACGAGCCGCCCTCGGCGCGGACGAACAGCACGATCGCGATCGCCGCCGTGGCGTTGGGCAGCCGTCCCACGAGCGTGCCGGCGAGCAGACGTGCGGCGTGTCGCGCCCGGAGGATCTCGAGGTATCCCGTGGCCATGTCCCCGCCTTAGGTTTTACGTATAACTCCGGCTTCCATACGTACCATGTCCGCTGTTCACGAGTCCAGACGAAGGAGCGGTCCCACGGTGGCACGAGGCAGCACCCGCCCCACGAGCCGGGACGTCGCCCGGGCCGCCGGTGTGTCCCAGGCGGCGGTCTCCCTGGTCCTCGGTGACAAGTGGCGGGGCCGCGTCTCCGAGGCGACCGCCGAGCGCGTCCGCGAGGCCGCCCGCGACCTGGGCTACCGCCCGAACCTCGCCGCCCGCAACCTGCGCCTGGGCCGCACGCGCACGGTCCTCCTGGTGGTCCCCGCCCTCACCACGGAGTTCTTCGCCGGCGTCTACACGGGCGCCACCCGCGTCGCCGCCGAGCACGGCTTCGGGGTGGTCCTCTACCCCTCCCCCGAGGGCATCGGTCCCGCCCGCGACCCCTTCGCCTCCGCGCAGGCCGCGCTGGACGGGGTCATCGCCTCGTCCATGGCCGCGGACGCCCTGACGGCCATCCGCGGTGAGGCGCTCCCCCTGGTCATGCTGGACAGCGACCCGGCGGGCAGCCTCGGAGCGGCGACGGTGAACCTGGACATCGCCGATGGCGTCCGCCAGGTCGCGGAGCATCTCCTCGCCCTGGGCCACCGCCGCTTCCTCCATCTGGCGGCGGACGTGCCGTCGTGGACCTTCGAGGTACGCGCCCGGGAGCTGGCGGCACGGCTGCGCGGGGTCCCGGGCACGTCCGTATCCACGGCCCGCTCCCCCATCTCCATCGAGGGCGCGGTGACGGCGGCACACACCGCCCTGGCGTCCGCCGACGCCCGTCCCACGGCCGTGGTCTGCGACGACGACCAGCTGGCCGCCGGCGTCTACAAGGCGGCCCGCCGCCTGGGCCTGCGCGTCCCCGACGACCTGTCGGTGACCGGCCTGGACGACCTGGCCCTCGCCACGGCGATCGACCCGGAGCTGACGACCGTCCGCCTGGACGCGGAGCGCTTCGGGGAGCGCGGGATGCAGGCGCTCCTGGCCGTGCTGGAGGGCCGTACACCCGGGGGCGGCGACATCCCGGTGGAGCTGGTGGTACGGGGCTCCACGGCCCCGCCTCGGTAAGGACACCCGGCGCTTCCGCCCGGGCCGGGTGGTTCCGCAACCCGGCGCAACGGGGTACCGCTGCGCCCACCCTCCCCCAAGCTCTCGGCTTCGCTCGAGCAGGGGGGACCCCCATCGCCCCAGCGGCACGCATGTCCGCAGCTGGGTGGGCGGGACCGGCACCCGCGCACGCACGGAAGGGGACGTGCCGGGGGGGGTGCCCGCCCGCAGCGGTCGGCGCGTCAACGAACAGCCAGCCGTTACGCAACTCCATCGCGCCGATCCGAGGACGGACACCCCCCGGCGCGGCCCCGCCCCACCACACGCGAAGAGGCGCAACCCGCACCCCCACCGAACAGCCACAGGCCGCCGCAGGCACACAAAAGCGCGCCCCGGCGGACGAACAGCCGGGGCGCGCCACTCCGCGACACGTCCTACTCGTCGGAGGACTCCTCCTCGGAGTCCGACTCGGCGGCGGACGCCGAGGCCGCCCCGCCCGCCTCCAGCAGCCGGGACAGCTGACGCCCACCGATCCGCTTGAACTTGCGCTTCTGCGGGCGCGTGCGGTCCAGCACCGCCACCTCCAGCCGCTCGGCGGGGATCTCCCGCTCGCTGCCGTTGGTGTCGCGGGACAGCGCCTGCACCGCGAGCTTCAGGGCCTCGGCCAGCGTCATACCGTCCTGGTGCCGCTGGTCGAGGTAGCCGCTGATCTGCTCCGCGTTGCCGCCCACCGCGACCGAGCCGTGCTCGTCCACGATGGATCCGTCGTGCGGCAGCCGGTAGATCTGGTCGCCCTCCGGCGTCTCCCCGACCTCCGCGACGACCAGTTCCACCTCGTAGGGCTTCTCCGCCGAGCTGGAGAAGATCGTGCCCAGCGTCTGCGCGTACACGTTCGCCAGGCCCCGGGCGGTCACGTCCTCCCGGTCGTAGGTGTAACCCCGCAGGTCGGCGTAGCGCACACCGCCGATCCGGAGGTTCTCGTACTCGTTGTACTTGCCGGCGGCCGCGAAGCCGATCCGGTCGTAGATCTCGCTGAACTTGTGCAGCGCACGGGACGGGTTCTCCCCGACGAACACGATGCCGTCGGCGTACTGCAGCACGACCAGGCTGCGGCCACGGGCGATGCCCTTGCGGGCGTACTCCGCCCGGTCGGCCATCGCCTGCTGGGGTGAGACATAGAACGGCGTCGACACCGGTTATCCGTCCCTCTCTTCAGAATTGCGTCGATTCACTGGACCACCTCGTCAGCACAGCCGGCCGCTCACAGCAGCGCGGCCCGCGGACCGTCCGGCTGTTCCAGGCGGCGCTCCAGGATCGAGCGCGCGATCTCGGAGGCCTCGCCGTCGGAGAGCCGGCGGAAACCGTCCTCGGTGATCACGGTGACGATGGGATAGATCCGGCGGGCGACGTCGGGACCACCGGTCGCCGAGTCGTCGTCTGCCGCGTCGTAGAGCGCCTGGACCACGAGCGTCGTGGCCTCGGCCTCGCTCAGGTCGTCCCGGAAGAGCTTCTTCATCGCACCGCGCGCGAAGATCGAACCGGAACCCGTGGCCGCGTACCCGTGCTCCTCGGAGCGCCCGCCCGTGACGTCGTAGGAGAAGATCCGCCCCTTCTCCCGGTCCACGTCGAACCCGGCGAACAGCGGGACGACGGCCAGGCCCTGCATGGCCATGCCCAGGTTCGAGCGGATCATGGTGGACAGCCGGTTCGCCTTGCCCTCCAGGGACAGCTGGGCGCCCTCGACCTTCTCGAAGTGCTCCAGCTCCAGCTGGAACAGCTTCACCATCTCCACGGCCAGACCGGCCGTGCCGGCGATGCCCACCGCCGAGTACTCGTCGGCGGGGAAGACCTTCTCGATGTCCCGCTGCGCGATGACGTTTCCCATGGTCGCCCGCCGGTCGCCGGCGAGGACGACGCCGCCGGGGAACGTCACGGCGACGATCGTGGTCCCGTGCGGGGCCTCGATCACGCCCTGGGTGGGGGGCAGCTGCCGGTTGCCGGGCAGCATCTCCGGCTGGTGCTCGGACAGGAAGTCCATGAAGGAGGAAGACCCCGGCGTCAGGAAGGCAGCTGGTAGACGCCCGGTGCTACGAGTGTTGGCTTCCACGCGATTCCTCCCACGTAAGCGACAGCCCGCCCTGTGACGTCGGGCCGATCCTTGGAACAACCCCGGCCCGGTTACGACCGGGGGCACGGTATGGCAGGGACCCTACCCGCCCTCCGCCGATGATCCACATGCCCGGCGGCTCCAACTCCACCGGGCGGCGGCGCACGTGCCGTGACGCCCGCCCTCCCCCTCAGGAGGGGCCCGGCGGGGCTCCGGACGCCACCGACGCCCGGAGCGCCGCACACGAAGGCATCGCATCACCCACTGCCCCGCGCGCAGCGCTCCGCGCTTCGCCCGTCCATTACCCGCGCGCCCCGTTCACCTTCGGTACGAAGGTGAAGGCGCCTTACTGGCCACCCTTTTGAACGAAGGACCGCACGAAGTCCTCGGCGTTCTCCTCGAGGACGTCGTCGATCTCGTCCAGAACCGAGTCCACGTCGTCGCTCAGCTTCTCCTGACGCTCCTTGAGGTCCTCCGAAGCCTGCGACTCCGCCGCCTGCTCCTCGACCTCCTCGGTGGACCGGGTGGCCTTCTGCTGTCCGCCGCCGGTGTCCTTGCTCGCCATATCCCTCACCCCGCTCGGTTCGCCCGACACAGTTGCTCGGTACAAGATCAGACCCTACTCGCCGGGTCCGACAACGGCCCCGTAGTTGCTCCAACGTACGGGGACCACCTCGATGATTCCCGGACCTGGGGTTTTCCACCCTGCCCGGCGGGCCCCACCCGAGTACCCCCGATGCGCGCTCACCCCCCGGACAGGACCCTGACCAGGTCTTCCGCCGTACGGCAGCGGTCCAGGAGCTCCTTGACGTGATTACGCGTTCCGCGAAGCGGTTCCAGGGTTGGAACACGCTGCAGGGAGTCCCGGCCCGGCAGCTCGAAGATCACCGAGTCCCAGGAGGCCGCGGCGACGTCGTCCGCGTACTGCTCCAGGCAGCGGCCGCGGAAGTAGGCGCGGGTGTCCTCCGGCGGGCTCGTACGGGCCCGCTCGACCTCCGCCTCGTCCAGCAGCCGCTTCATGCGCCCGCGGGCCGCCAGGCGGTTGTACAGCCCCTTCTCGGGCCGCACGTCGGCGTACTGCAGGTCGACCAGGTGCAGCCGGGCCGCGTCCCAGTCGAGGTCGTCGCGGCGCCGGTAACCCTCCATCAGCTCCCGCTTGGCGACCCAGTCCAGCTCGCCGGCCAGACTCATCGGGTCGTGCTCCAGACGGGTGAGGGTGTCCTCCCAGCGGGACAGCACGTCCTTCGTCTGGTCGTCGGCGTCGGCGCCGCAGCGCTCCTCCACGTACTTGCGCGCCAGCTCGTAGTACTCCATCTGGAGCTGGACCGCCGTCAGCGTACGGCCGCTGCGCAGCGTGACCAGGCGCTTCAGGGACGGGTCGTGCGAAACCTGGTGGAGGGTGCGGACCGGCTGGTCGACGGCCAGGTCGACGGCGATGAAACCGTCCTCGATCATGGCCAGGACCAGCGAGGTCGTGCCCAGCTTGAGGTAGGTCGAGATCTCGGAGAGGTTCGCGTCGCCGATGATCACGTGCAGGCGCCGGTACTTCTCGGCGTCCGCGTGCGGCTCGTCGCGGGTGTTGATGATCGGGCGCTTGAGCGTCGTCTCCAGGCCGACCTCGACCTCGAAGTAGTCGGCTCGCTGGCTCAGCTGGAAGCCGTGCTCGTGCCCGTCCTGGCCGATGCCGACGCGGCCCGCTCCTGCGAAGACCTGACGGGAGACGAAGAACGGCGTCAGGTGGCGCACGATGTCCGAGAAGGGGGTCTCCCGCTTCATCAGGTAGTTCTCGTGCGTGCCGTAGGACGCGCCCTTGTTGTCGGTGTTGTTCTTGTACAGGTGGATCGGCTGGGCACCGGGCAGCTGGGCGGCCCGCTCCGCGGCCTCCGCCATGATCCGTTCGCCGGCCTTGTCCCACAGGACGGCGTCCCGGGGGTTGGTCACCTCGGGAGCGCTGTACTCGGGGTGGGCGTGGTCGACGTAGAGCCGTGCGCCATTGGTGAGGATCACGTTGGCCAGGCCGATGTCCTCGTCCGTGAGCTGGCTGGAGTCGGCGGCCTCGCGGGCGAGGTCGAAGCCTCGCGCGTCCCGCAGCGGGTTCTCCTCCTCGAAGTCCCAGCGGGCCCGGCGGGCCCGGTGCATCGCGGCCGCGTAGGCGTTCACGATCTGGGACGAGGTGAGCATGGCATTGGCGTTGGGATGGCCGGGGACGGAGATCCCGTACTCCGTCTCGATGCCCATTACTCGCCGTACGGTCATGCGGCCCTCCTTGCCCGGCGGCACCCTCGGTCGTGGGCGCCACTCAGATACCGCTGGCGCTCGGCTGCGTGTGCGGTGCCCGTCCCCGCACTGCGCGACTCGGCGGTACGCAAGAGCCTAGAACGCCTTTGCGCTGGTGGGGAGATCATTTGCGTCATTGCGTTGCTCCAGCCGTGGCCTGAAAAACAGTCGGCTGCGGGTACCCGCCGAGGGCACCCGCAGCCGCCCTGCCTTTTACAGGTACTGACCGGTGTTCGCCACCGTGTCGATGGAGCGCCCGGTGTCCGCGCCCTGCTTTCCGGTGATGAGCGTACGGATGTACACGATCCGCTCGCCCTTCTTTCCGGAGATCCGGGCCCAGTCGTCGGGGTTGGTCGTGTTCGGCAGGTCCTCGTTCTCCTTGAACTCGTCCACACAGGCCTGGAGGAGGTGGGAGACGCGGAGACCCTTCTGGTTCTTCTCGAGGAAGTCCTTGATCGCCATCTTCTTGGCTCGGCCCACGATGTTCTCGATCATGGCGCCGGAATTGAAGTCCTTGAAGTAAAGGACTTCCTTGTCACCATTAGCGTAAGTGACTTCCAGGAAGCGGTTCTCCTCGGACTCGGCGTACATCTGCTCCACGGCGGTCTGGATCATGCTCTGGACCGTGGAGGCCTTGGAGCCGCCGTGCTCGGAGAGGTCGTCGCCGTGCAGCGGGAGGCGCTCGGTGAGGTACTTGCCGAAGATGTCCTTGGCCGCCTCGGCGTCCGGACGCTCGATCTTGATCTTCACGTCCAGCCGGCCGGGACGCAGGATGGCCGGGTCGATCATGTCCTCGCGGTTGGAGGCGCCGATCACGACCACGTTCTGCAGGCCCTCCACACCGTCGATCTCGGCGAGCAGCTGCGGGACGATGGTGTTCTCCACGTCCGAGCTGACACCGGAGCCGCGGGTGCGGAAGAGGGACTCCATCTCGTCGAAGAAGACGATGACGGGCGTGCCCTCGCTGGCCTTCTCACGGGCCCGCTGGAAGACGAGGCGGATCTGCCGCTCCGTCTCACCGACGTACTTGTTGAGCAGCTCCGGGCCCTTGATGTTGAGGAAGAAGCTCTTGCCGGCGGCCTGGCCGGTCACCTCGGCGACCTTCTTGGCCAGCGAATTGGCCACGGCCTTGGCGATCAGCGTCTTGCCGCATCCGGGCGGTCCGTAGAGGAGGACGCCCTTGGGCGGCCTCAGCTCGTGCTCCTTGAACAGGTCCGGGTAGAGGTAGGGGAGCTCGACGGCGTCCCGGATGGCCTCGATCTGGCCGCCGAGACCGCCGATCTGCTCGTAGCCGATGTCGGGGACCTCTTCGAGGACGAGCTCCTCGACCTCGCTCTTGGGCACGACCTCGTAGACGTAGCCGGAGCGGGGCTCCAGGAGCAGGGCGTCGCCGGGGCGGATGGTGACGTCCAGCAGCGGCTCGGCGAGCCGCACCACCCGCTCCTCGTCGGTGTGCCCGAGCACCAGGGCCCGCTCGCCGTCCTCGAGGATCTCCTTGAGGGTGACGATGTCGCCGACGCGCTCGAACTCCATGGCCTCGACCACGTTGAGCGCTTCGTTGAGCATCACTTCCTGGCCGCGCCGGAGCTCCTCGAGCTCGACGCTGGGGCTGACGTTCACCCGGAGCTTGCGGCCCCCGGTGAAGATGTCGGCCGTGCCGTCCTCGTTCGCCGTGAGGAAGACACCGAAGCCGGCCGGCGGCTGCGCGAGCCGGTCGACCTCCTCCTTGAGGGCCACGATCTGGTCGCGGGCCTCACGGAGCGTGTTGGCGAGTCGCTCGTTCTGCGCGGACACGCCGGCCAGATTGGTCTGCAGCTCGACGATCCGCTCTTCGAGAATCCTCGTGTGTCGCGGAGAGTCGGCGAGCTTGCGTCGCAGGACGGCGATCTCCTGCTCAAGGTAGGCGATCTGCCCGGCCGGGTCGTCGGACCCGCGTCCCGGGCGGATGCCGCGGTTCATGTCGTCGTCGTGGGCTGCCACGGTCCTCACCTCCTCCAAGGGGAGCTGGACGCTTCCAGACCCTACCTGGGCGGGTGTCGATTGAAACCCCTAGATCACAAAGACGGTCGGGGTGTGTCCGATCTTCACCCTTGCGCTCTCCCTCACGCCAGGGGGATACCCAGCGAACATGACGGGAACCCCGCCGGGGGTAGGGTCGAAGCGTTCAACACCCGTCAGAGCTGGCCGGATTCCCCGTACGGCTCGACGCATGAAACGGCAGGAGACATGAGCGTGCAGCAGGAGGCCGGGGTCGAGGGCGAGGCGCTGGAGGTGTGGATCGACCAGGACCTGTGTACCGGCGACGGCATCTGCGCCCAGTACGCGCCCGAGGTGTTCGAGCTGGACATCGACGGTCTGGCCTATGTGAAGGGCCCCGACGACGAGTTGCTCCAGGCGAAGGGCGCGACAACGCCCGTACCGCTGCCGCTTCTCACGGATGTGATCGACTCCGCCGAGGAATGTCCGGGCGAGTGCATCCACGTACGTCGAGTTTCGGACAGGGCCGAGGTCTACGGCCCGGACGCCGAGTGACCCGTTCTCTACGCTCCGTCATCACTGTCCGTCATCTCACACGCCGTTCCCACGCGGACGTCACACGCTGCGGGCCCCGGAGGGGGTGGAGCGGACGAACGAGCCGTTCTGCCAACGCCATTTCACGTCGCTCTTGACGTCGGGGCAGCAACGCGGCACGTCGGTCGAGGAGTAGCCGAGGACCGTCGCCGTGACGACGCGGCCGCGCACGGCGAAGCCGTCGACGGTGCTGCGGTCCTTCGGGTCGAGCAGGGTCGCCACCACGCGCGGCTTACCGCTGTCGCCGCCCCGGGTGAGGACGTAGACGCCGTCGGGCGGGGTGCCCATCGGGGAGTCGCAGTGGACGACGGCCACCGTCTCGGGCCTGCCGTCGCCGTCGAGGTCCCCGGAGGCCTTCTCCTGCACCACCGGCCGCACCGGCCCGCACTCGATCGGGAACGTCACCGCGGCCGGGTCGGGCGGGGCGATGCGCGCCGGGGCGGTCTTCGTACGGGGAGCGGCCGACTGGGCCGCCGTCGCCGCGCCGGGCTGCAGGACCGAGGAGAGGGCCACCACACCGGCGACGGCCGTGGCCGTGGCGAGCCAGTGGATGGGACGGGTGGGGCTGTGGGCGAGCTCCGGAACCGCGGAAGGCTGCACTAGGAGTGTCTCCTGAGGGCTGTGCCGTTGGTGGGGTGGCCAAGATGGTGCCACACGTCACACGGCGAGGGAACGGCGGGGGGTGTGCACCTTTCACGCCGGGGAAGTCGGACCGGTCGCGGATGCTGCCGTCGTGTCAGCTGACGGGCGCCGGCCGGGGCCGCTGACCGCGGGCGGGGCCCGCGGCGGACGTCCCTGGGGGGTCGCCCTTGGGCGGTGGGTCTCTGGTGGAGGGCAACGGAAGGGCGCGGTGGCGGAGTTCCGGAGCGGGTCCGGGAACTCCGCCACCGCGCCCGTGCGTTGTGCGCGTGGCGGGTCGCCTCAGCGGCCGGAGCCGCCGTCGGCGTTGGGGCCCGCGTAGTCCTCGCCGTAGGCGCCCTTGGCGGGGCGGCGGCGGCGCATGGGCGGCTCGACGCCGTCGGCGAGGCGGCGGGCGGTGAGCAGGAAGCCGGTGTGGCCGATCATCCGGTGGTCCGGGCGGACGGCCAGGCCCTCGATGTGCCAGTTGCGGATCATCGTCTCCCACGAGGTCGGCTCGTTGAAGCAGCCGATCTCGCGGATGGACTCGACGGTCCGCGCGAGCTGGGTGGTGGTGGCCACGTAGCAGCAGAGGATGCCGCCGGGGACGAGTGCCTTGGAGACGACGTCCAGGCACTCCCAGGGGGCGAGCATGTCGAGGATGACGCGGTCGACGTCCGTGTCGGACAGGTTGTCCTGGAGGTCGCCGACGGTGAGGTGCCAGGCGGGGTGCGGGCCGCCGAAGTAGCGCTCCACGTTCTGCTGGGCGATCTCCGCGAAGTCGGCGCGGCGCTCGTAGCTGTGCAGCATGCCCTGGTCGCCGATGGCGCGCAGCAGGAAGCTGCTGAGCGAACCGGAGCCGACGCCGGCCTCGACGACGCGCGCGCCGGGGAAGATGTCGGCGAAGGCGAGGATCTGCCCCGCGTCCTTCGGGTAGACGACGGCTGCCCCGCGGGGCATGGACAGGACGTAGTCGGGGAGCAGGGGGCGCAGCGCGAGATAGGCGACGTTCCCCGTGGTGCGGACGACGCTGCCCTCGGGAGCACCGATCAGTTCGTCGTGCGGGAAGGAACCCTTGTGGGTGTGGAAGTTCTTCCCGGCCTCGAGCGTGAACGTGTAGTGGCGGCCCTTGGGGTCGGTCAGCTGTACCTGGTCCCCGACCTTGAAGGGCCCGCGCCTGCGGGCGGCACCGGTCGGTTCGGACATGTGACCAGCCTACCGGCAGCCGAAAGGGCCTCCGACCACTAGGACGGCCTCGCCATCGCCTTCACGAAGGCGCGCTCCACGTCCGCGGCGGACAGCACGCCGTAGATCTCGCCGGTCTCCTCGACGACCAGGTACTCGGTCGCCGGGGTGGTGCGCAGGGCGTCCAGCAGATCCTCCCCCGCCAGCTCCGCCGAGACGCGCATGCCGTCGGTGAGTTCCTGGGCTAGGCCGCTGACCGCGACCCAGGGGCGGCGGTGCTCGGGCACGCCGACGATGGCGGCCTCGCGGACGAGGGAGAGGGGGTTGCCGTCGGCGTCGACGACGACCAGGGCGCGGGCGCCGGCGGCGTTGGCGCGGCGCAGCGCCTCGGAGAGCGGGGTGTCGGTCTCGACGGGGACGGCCCGGCGGGTGAGGGCGCGGGCGCGCAGCTCGGGCAGGTGCTCGCGCAGGCGCGCCATGCGCAGGCTGTTGCCGGCGCCGGTCCAGATGATCGCGGCGAGGATGGCGGCCAGCAGGGCGTCCAGGACGGTGTCCATGCCGACGTTGTCGACGGCGTCGGAGCCGAGGGCACCGGACTGGGTGAGCAGCGGCAGGCCGATCAGGACGCAGACGGCCAGGGCGCGGCCGACCCAGGCGGCGGCGATGGTGCCGGTCATGGGCCTGCCGGTGAGTTTCCAGACGACGGCACGGAGCATGCGGCCGCCGTCGAGGGGCAGGCCGGGCAGGAGGTTGAAGACGGCCACGATGAGGTTGGAGATCATCAGGCCGGCCAGCAGCACGCCCGGGACGGTGCCGGGTTCCACGGCCTGCAGGGCGCCGTAGAAGACGCCGGCCAGGGCGAGGGAGAGCAGCGGTCCGACGAAGGCCAGCCAGAACTCCCGGCCGGGGGTCTCGGCCTCCTTCTCGATCTCGGAGACGCCGCCGAAGAACTGCAGCTGGATGCGGCGGACCGGGAGCTTGAAGCGGAGGGCGGCGACCGTGTGGGCCAGCTCGTGGACGAGTACGGAGGCGTAGAAGGCCACCGCAAAGAACAGGGAGACCAGGTACCGCACGGCCCCGAGCTCCGGCAGCACACGCTCCAGCTGCCCGCCGAACACCCAGGTGATCAGCGCGGCGACGAGGAACCAGCTGGGCGCCACGTAGACGGGGACGCCGAAGGGCCGGCCCATGAGGAGCCCGCCCCGGGGCTCGGGGGGCCGCTGGGGAGAGGGGCCCTTGCCGTCGGCGGAGTGGGCGAGGTGGCGGGGGCCGGAGGCGGAGGGGTGGTGGGGCGCGGCCGGGGGCGTGGAGGGACGGTCGGGCACGCCGGTGTCCGGGGCCTTCGCCGCACGCTGCTGGCCGCCGCCGGTGTGCCGGGTGTCCGCACCGGGCTCACCGGGGGCGGAGCCGGTGTGCGGTTCACCGGCGGAGGACGTGTGCGGCTCACCGGCGTAGGCGCGGTCGGGGTGCGCGTCGGCCTCCGGGGGCCGGGGCTCCTCGGGCCGGTGGGAGGCGGGGGCGTCGTCCGCGTGGGCGTCGTCCTCCCCGGCCGGCCCCGGGGGGTGGCGCGGGTCTTCCGGGTCACGGCCCGCTGCCGCTCGCGTCGGCTGTCCGGGAGCGTGAGTGCGACCAGGGGCGGAGTGGTCATCGGAGGCGGTGTGCACGTGGGGCCGGGCCGGCGAGGGGGCGGGGACGTCGCGCGCCGGGACGTCGGAGTCACCCGCTGCACGCGTGTCGCCCGCGCCTGCACGGGTGTCGGTGCCTCCGGTCGTGGCGGCGGCGTCAGGCGCGGGAGTAGCGGGGGCGGCGTCGCGCGCGGACGTACCGGGGTGCGGTGCGGGGTCGGCGGGGTCGCGCTCGGGGCGCACGTGCTCTCCCCTCGCGGGCCGTTCGTCGGCGGGGGTCGGGTCGGCGGCCCGGGCCGGTGCCTGTGCGTGGCGGTCGGCCGACTCCTCGTTGCCGGATCGCGGCTGCCCGCGCCCGCCGCTCTCGTCCACCGGTGTCCCCTCGTTCGAAGAAGTCCGAAGAAGCGTCTCCCGCGCCTGCCGGACGGGAGGGTCTTGTGTCGATGGTATGCGTCCGCCGGGGTGCGTTCCGCCCCGGCACCCGTGTGTTTCCCGTACCTCGGCCTTCCCCAGCAGTTGGGCCGCGGTGTCGGGACCGACTCCGCAGACGGCCCGCAGCCCGGGGTCATGGACGGTGACCTGGTGGTCCAGGGCCCGGGTCAGTGCCTCGTGCTCGGCGGTCAGCTCCCTGACGCGTCGGGCGAGGCTTTTGAGTGCGGTGAGGAGCGCGGTGTGGACGGTGTCCCCGGAGGGCCGCAGCCGGGCCAGGGTGTCGGTGCGGTTCGTTCCTGCGAGGTGCCCGTACTTGGTGCGGATGGTGTCGGGGGCGGTGACGAGGAGGTGGCCGATCTGGTTCAGGGCGGCGGTGCGGGCCTTGATGGCGGAGCGGGCGGCGTTGCGCGCGGCGCGTATGCCGGCGACGGTGTCGTCCTTCGGTGCGCCGGAGGCCCGTCCGGACAGGGCGGCGCGGGCGGCTGCGTCGGCGTCGACGGGGTCGGACTTGCCGATGCGGCGGCGTTCGGCCCGGTCGGGCCGGTTGACCTCCACGATGTGAAGGCCGGCCGAGCGGGCGGCCCGGGTGAAGCCGGCTCCGCAGGAGGCGGTGCCCTCCACGCCGATCGCGATCACGTGGCCGTGGGAGGTCAGGAAGGCCAGGGCCGCGGCGTACCCGGCAACGGTGGTGGCGAACTCGGCATCGGCGAGATGGCCGCCGTTGTCAGTGATGACCGCGACGTGGAGGGTGTCGGCGTGGGAGTCGACCCCGCCGAACACGTCCTGGGCCGTTGTGTCCGGTGCCGCCGCCGATGTGATGCTGATGCTGCCCCTTCCCGGCTGGAGGTGGGCATCGGCCGGGTGGCACAGACAGGACATCGGGGGGCTTCCGGGCCAAGCTCCTGTCAGGTCATGCTCCGCCCGGCCGGAGCCATGAGAACAGGTCCCGGCGACCGGACAGAACAGCGGGAAGACAACCCAGCAGGGCGTCAGTCAGTGGCTGGGCCACGATCACCGGAACCTGAGTATCAGCATCGATGTCACTGGCGGGCCGTATGGTCTGGGGCATGGACACGAGCACCGAGGGCGTGGGGACGGCACGGACGGCGGCGGAGGAAGCCGCGGAGACGGTGGCGGCGGCAGCGGCCGAGACCGCCGCCGTCAGCGAGCTCGTGACCGGGACCAGTGCCATACCGCCCGCCTCGCTGTCGCCCTCGCGTGCGAGCGACTTCATGCAGTGCCCGCTGCTGTACCGCTTCCGGGTCATCGACCGGCTCCCGGAGAAGCCCAGCGAGGCGGCGACGCGGGGCACGCTGGTGCACGCGGTCCTGGAGCGCCTCTTCGACGCCCCGGCGGCCGAGCGCACACCGCCGCGGGCGAAGTCGCTGATCCCCGGCCAGTGGGACCGGCTGCGCGAGACGCGCCCCGAGGTGGACGAGCTGTTCGCCGACGACCCACAGGGCGAGCGGCTGGCGCGCTGGCTGGGCGAGGCGGAGCAGCTCGTCGAGCGCTGGTTCACGCTGGAGGACCCGAGCCGGCTGGAGCCGGCCGAGCGGGAGCTGTTCGTCGAGGCCGAGCTGGAGTCGGGGCTGCGCCTGCGGGGCATCATCGACCGGGTCGACGTGGCGCCCACGGGCGAGGTCCGGATCGTCGACTACAAGACGGGCAAGGCGCCCCGCCCCGAGTACTCCGAGGGCGCCCTGTTCCAGATGAAGTTCTACGCCCTGGTCGTCTGGCGGCTGAAGAACGTGGTGCCGCGGCGGCTCCAGCTGGTCTACCTAGGCAGCGGCCAGGTGCTGACGTACGACCCGGTCCTCGCCGACCTGGAGCGGGTCGAGCGCAAGCTGCTGGCGCTGTGGGACGCGATCCGGCTGGCGACGGAGTCCGGCGACTGGCGGCCGCGCCCCACGAAGCTGTGCGGCTGGTGCGACCACCAGGCGCACTGCCCGCAGTTCGGCGGTACTCCCCCGCCCTACCCGCTGCCGGTGACCGCGGCGGGCCGGGTGCCCGCGCCCGCCCCGGAGGGGGCGGCCGGCTTCGGTGGCGGGGCCGGGGCGGAGGCGGCGCCCGCCGGTGAGGGCGGCTGAGTCCGGCGGACCCGCGCAGGGCAGAATGGGGCCGGCCTAGCGAAGGAGACTCACGTGGCCATCCGCGTCCTATTGGTCGACGACCAGCCTCTGCTCCGTACGGGCTTCCGGATGATCCTGGAGGCCGAGCAGGACCTCGCGGTCGTCGGCGAGGCCGGTGACGGCCTCCAGGCGCTCGACCAGGTGCGGGCCCTGCAGCCCGACGTGGTCCTGATGGACATCCGCATGCCCCGGATGGACGGTGTGGAGGCGACCCGGCAGATCACCGGCCCCGGGCGCGACGGCCCGGCGAAGGTCCTGGTGCTGACCACGTTCGACCTCGACGAGTACGTGGTGGAGGCGCTGCGCGCGGGCGCCAGCGGGTTCCTGCTGAAGGACGCCCCGGCGAACGAACTGGTGCAGGCCATCCGGGTCGTCGCAGGGGGCGAGGCCATGCTCGCGCCGAGCATCACGCGTCGGCTGCTCGACAAGTACGCCACGCACCTGCCGTCGGGCGAGGAGCCGGTACCGGACACGCTGCACACGCTCACCGACCGCGAGGTCGAGGTGCTGAAGCTGGTGGCGCGCGGGCTGTCCAACGCCGAGATCGCCGCGGACCTCTTCGTCAGCGAGACGACCGTCAAGACGCACGTCGGTCACGTGCTCACGAAGCTCGGCCTCAGGGACCGCGTGCAGGCCGCCGTGTACGCCTACGAGAGCGGGCTGGTGCGCCCCGGCGCGCAGCAGTAGGCCCGGCGGCCCCTCCGCCCCAGGAGGAGAGGGCGCCCCCTGCCGAGCAGGAGGCGCCCTCTCTCACACCCGTGCGTCAGACGTCCTTGCTCAGCTCCCAGAAGCGGAACACGGTCGACGCGTCGAGGCAGTACTCCAGGCCGTAGACGCCGTCCCGGACGACCGCGTACTGCTTGGCCTGCCACACCGGCAGCACGGGGAGCTCGTCGGCGACGATGTCCTGCAGCTCGCCGAACTCCTTGTCGGTGGCGGCGCGGTTGGTCAGGGCCGCGGTGCGCGGGATCAGCGACTCGGTGATGGTGCGGTTGTCGTAGTTGTTGTTCAGCACGTTGCCCTTGCCGAAGAAGGGGGCCGTGAAGTTGTCGGCGTCCGGGTAGTCGGGGACCCAGCCCTTGACGTAGACGCCGTACTTGCCGGCCGCGATGTCCTTCTCGTACTGGCCGAAGGGCACGGACCTGACGTCGGCCTCGAACAGGCCGCTGGCGTTGAGCTGCCCGGCGATGGCGGTCAGTTCCTCGTCCGTGGCGGGGCCGTAGCGGGAGGGGGTCGACCACAGGGTCAGCTTCACCTTGCCGGTGATGCCGTCCTTGCGCAGCGCGGCCGCCGCCTTGGCTTTGGAGGGCCGGGCGCCGTAGGTGTCGAAGAAGGCCGTGTTGTGGCCGGCGATCCCGGCAGGGATGATCGAGTAGAGCGGGGTCGCGGTGCCCTGGTAGACGTCCTTGATGAGGGCCTCGCGGTCGAGCAGGTGCGCGATGGCCTTGCGGACGCCGATCTTCCCGGCGACAGGGTGGTCCATGTTGAACACCAGGTGCTGGACCTCGGCGCTGCTGCCCTCGACGACCTCGGCGCCGGTGCCGTTGTCGGCCTTCTCCATGTCGGCGACGTCGCCGGCGGTGAGGCCGCGGTAGGCGATGTCGACCTCTTCCTCCTCGATGGCCTGCTTCAGGGCGGTCTGGTCGCCGTCGAAGAACCGGAGGGTGACGCCGGTGTTCTTCACCTCGGCGGTGCCCTCGTAGTTCTCGTTGACGGAGAAGACGGCCTGCTCGTCGTCGATCGAGTCGAGCCGGTAGGGGCCGGAGCCGACGGCCTTGCCGTCCTTGCGGAGTTCGCCCGCGTCGTAGCTGCGGTGGTCGACGATGGAGCCGGCACCGGAGGCGATCTTGCTGGGGAAGGTGGCGTCGGCCGTGTTGAGGCGGAAGACGACCGTCTTCTCGTCCGGCGTCTCGACCTTCTCCAGGGTGGGGAACATGATCGCCGGCCCGTCGGGGTCGTTGATCTTCAGCATGCGGTCGAAGGAGAACTTGACGTCCTTCGAGGTGAGGTCGTCACCGTTGCTGAACTTCAGGCCGTCCTTGAGCGTGCACTTGTAGACCGTGGTCTGCGCGTCGCTGAAGGCGCAGCTCTCGGCGGCCTCCGGCTGGGGCTCGGTGGCGCCCTTGGGAAAGCTGAGCAGCGACTGGAAGACGTTGTTGAACAACAGCCAGGAGCCGGGGTCGTAACCGGAGGCCGGGTCGGTGGCCAGGACGTCGTCGGACATTCCCACGATGACGTTGGAACCGTCCCCCGCGGAGTCGCCGGTCTCCGTGCCGCAGCCGGTCAGCAGGCCGGAGGCGAGGCCCGCCACGATCGACAGGACCGGCCACTGGTTGGGTATGTTCACGTTTGCGCCTTGTCGTCGGTTCTCGAGAACGCCCGGAGCATGTCCCTGGCCCCGGCGTACGGTCCCCCGAAGGCCGCGGTCACCGGCCCCTGGTCCCACGAAGTGCGTCAGTCGCTCACTCCGCGGCCCAGCTCCCACAGCTGGAGCGTCGACGCCGAGTTGAGGGCGTACGCGGTACCCGTGATGTCGTCGCGGGCCGCGACGTACTGCTTGCCCTGCCAGAGCGGCAGCACCGGCACGTCACTGGCGACGATGTCCTGAATGTCCGTCAGGCTGGTGGAGGCGGTCAGCCGGTCAGCCTCACGGCGGGACTCCGGGATCAGAGTGTCGCGGATCCGGCTGTTCACGTAGGGCGAGCCGAGGATGTTGTCCTCGTCCAGGAACGGCGCGAGGAAGCTGTCGGCGTCGGGGAAGTCGGGGAACCAGCCCATGCCGTAGACGTCGTACTCGCCCTTCTTCTCGGCCGGGCGGAACGTCTCCCAGGGCGTGCCCTTGATGTCGACGTCGAACAGGCCGCTGGAGTTCAGCTGGTCGCGGAGGACCTCGAACTCCTGCTTGGTGGCGGGGCCGTAGTGGTCGGTCGTGTAGTGCAGGGTCAGCTTCACCGGCGTGGTGACGCCGGCCTGGGCGAGCAGTGAGCGGGCCTTGGTGACGCTCGGTTCGCCGTACTTGTTGAAGAACGAGTTGGAGTGGCCGGTGACGCTGGCCGGGACGAGCGAGTACAGCGGCTCGGCCTGGGAGCCGTAGACCTTGGAGACCAGCTCGCTGCGGTTGACGACGTGGGCCATCGCCTGGCGTACGGCCTTGGACCTCACGCTCGGGGCGTCGGTGTTGAAGCCCAGGTAGCGGATCTCCAGGCCGGGCATCTCGACGAGGTCGATGTCGGTGTCGGCGTCACCCGAGAGCTTGCGGATCTGCTCCGGCGCCATGGTGCGGGCCATCAGGTCGATGTCGCCCTCGTCCAGGGCCTCGCCCATGGAGTCGGTGTCCGTGAAGGACACCATGTCGACCTTGTCGTTGTTCACCTCCAGCGCGCCCTTGTAGTTCGGGTTGCGGGTGAACCGGGCCTTGACCATCTCGTCGCCCTCGACGTCGGCTTCGAGGGTGTACGGGCCGGAGCCGTCGAGGTCGAAGCCCTCGCGCAGCCCGTCCTTCGGGTAGTCGTCGGGGTCGACGATGCCGGCGACCGGGGTCGACAGCTTGTACGGGAAGGTCGCGTCGGCCGTCTTGAGATGGAAGACGACCTCGCGGTCGCCCTGCGTCTCGACGGTGTCGATGGTGGACAGCAGGGCGAAGACACCGCTGTCGGCCTTGAGGGAACGGGCGCGGTCGATGGAGTACTTGACGTCCGTCGCCGTGATGGGGTCGCCGTTCGCGAACTGCAGGCCGTCGCGCAGGGTGCAGGCGTAGCGCTCGTTGCCGGTGTCGGTGAAGCCGCACCGCTCGGCGGCCTCGGGCACCGGCTCGCCCTCGCCGCGGGGCTGGACCATCAGGGTCTGCACGGTCTGGCGCAGGATGTTCCAGGAGCCGACGTCGTAGGCGTACGCGGGGTCGAGGGGCGCGGGAGCGTCCTTCGAGGCGGTGAACCGGTCCGTGGTGCCGACGACGACGGCGTCGCTGCCGTCGCTACCGCTGTCGGTCCCGCCGCAGGCGGCGAGCCCCGGCGCGAGCAGGCCGATCACGGCCGGCAGCACCAAAGTCTTGCGGTTCATGCTCGAGTTTCTCCAGAGCTGTCTACTCCGTGTACCCGGCATACAGGGGTGGCGCAGCCGATCACGGGGGTGGGGCGATGTTCTCGCGACGAGATTAGTCCGGGCCGGCAGGAGGTTTCGCAGCCACCGGAGTCGAGCACCCATCACGCTGCGGAACGGTGCGCGGACACACCGAAAACCCGATGGGGGAAGCTTTGGTGCAGCGTTCTACCAATCGGGACACAAGGGCACGCCCGAAGCTCCCCGAAGGGGGTGCGCAGCACATGTCGGATCGGCTGTCGAGCCCGGTCCGCGTGGGGAACGTCACACACGCAAACAGGTTCGAGGGTACGGGAATTCGATCGGCCGGCAGGCCTGAATTCGCCGTCGGAATTCGCGCCCTTAGAGCGCTGCACGCTGGGTGAACGGTCGGCGCATTTGCGTCATCAGAGCGCCATCAGCCCGTGCAGAAATGCCAGGTCGACCTCTTCCAGGGAGCCGACGACCGTACGCCTCAGGGCCGGCGGGATGGGGGCGACGGAGGGAACGGCCACCACGTGGCAGCCCGCGGCCTCGGCGGCGGCGACGCCGGTGGCGGTGTCCTCGATGACGGCGCACCGCATCGGGTCCACGCCCAGGCCGGAGGCGGCGGTGAGGTAGGGGTCGGGATGGGGCTTGGTGCGCGGCACCTCGTCGCCGGCGACCGAGAGGCCGAAGTGGTGGGCGCCGAGCGAGGTGAGCACCCGGTCGATGATGCGGCGGTGCGAGGCGGAGACGAGCGCTGTGGGGATCTCGTACTCGTACAGCTCGGCCAGCAGCCGCCCGGCGCCCGGCATCAGTGGCAGCGCCGTGTCGATGCGCTCCTCGAAGCCGTCGTTGAGCAGGACCGTGAGTTCGTCGAGGGCGATGTCGGCGCCGGTGGCCTCGATCAGGAACCCGGCGCTGCGGGTCATGGGCCCGCCGACCACCACATGGCGCCAGGAATCGTCGAGCGTGTGGCCGAGGGAGGCGAAGACCTCGACCTCCACGTCCCACCAGAAACCCTCCGTGTCCACCAGGGTGCCGTCCATGTCGAGGAGCACGGCCTGAAGGGCCGACCCGTCGGCCGTCCGGGTGCCCGGTGAGGGGACCGTACTGGTCATCCACCTACCTCCTTGAGGGACGATCAGGCCGGTTCCCACGAGGGGAACCGGCCTGCAGTGGACCGACCAGTCTACGTCGTGCGCGGCGGAATCGCTCGTTCGACGGCTGTGCCAGCGGGCACAGCCTGCGTACGGCCGGTGGGGTGCTGCGGCGTGCGTCCGAGGGGCCCGGTGGGACCGCTCAGCGGGCGTTGAAGTACTTCGCCTCCGGGTGGTGGAGCACGATGGCGTCGGTGGACTGCTCCGGGTGCAGCTGGAACTCCTCGGACAGGTGGACGCCGATGCGCTCCGGCTGGAGCAGGTCGGCGATCTTCGCGCGGTCCTCCAGGTCGGGGCAGGCGCCGTAGCCGAGGGAGAAGCGGGCGCCCCGGTACTTCAGCTCGAACATGCCCTGCATCTCGTCCGGGTCCTCCCCCGCGAAGCCGAGTTCGGAGCGGACGCGGGCGTGCCAGTACTCGGCGAGGGCTTCGGCGAGCTGGACGGACAGTCCGTGCAGTTCGAGGTAGTCGCGGTAGGCGTTGGCCTCGAACAGCCGTGCGGTCTCCTCGCCGATGCGTGAGCCGACGGTGACGACCTGCAGGCCGACGACGTCGGTCTGGCCGGACTCCTCGGGGCGGAAGAAGTCGGCCAGGCACAGGCGGCGGCCGCGGCGCTGGCGCGGGAAGGTGAAGCGGGTGCGCTCGTTGCCCTGCTCGTCCAGGATGATCAGGTCGTCGTCCTTGGACACGCACGGGAAGTAGCCGTAGACCACGGCCGCCTCCAGCAGGTTCTGCGTCTGGAGCTTGTCGAGCAGGCCGCGCAGGCGGGGCCTGCCCTCGCTCTCGACGAGCTCCTCGTACGTCGGGCCGTCGCCGGTGCGGGCCTGCTTCAGGCCCCACTGGCCCTTGAACAGGGCACCCTCGTCCAGCCAGCTCGCGTACTCCTTGAGCTGGATGCCCTTGATCACGCGGGTGCCGGTGAAGGGCGGGGTGGGGACGGGGTGGTCGGTGGCCACGTCGGAGCGGACGTGCCCCTCCTCGGGCCGCTCCTCGACAGCGGCCGGGGCGGTGGCCCGGACCCGGCGCTGCTTCAGCTCGGGCAGCTTCGCCCCCGGCACCCCGCGCTTGACGCCGATCAGGGCGTCCATCAGCCGCAGGCCCTCGAAGGCGTCACGCGCGTAGCGGACCTCGCCCTCGTACAGCTCGTGCAGGTCCTGCTCGACGTAGGCGCGGGTCAGGGCGGCACCGCCCAGGATCACCGGGAAGCGGGCGGCCAGCCCCCGGGTGTTCAGCTCCTCCAGGTTCTCCTTCATGATCACGGTCGACTTGACCAGGAGCCCGGACATGCCGATCACGTCGGCCCGGTGCTCCTCGGCGGCCTCCAGGATCGCCGAGACGGGCTGCTTGATGCCCAGGTTGACGACGTTGTATCCGTTGTTGGTGAGGATGATGTCGACGAGGTTCTTGCCGATGTCGTGCACGTCACCACGGACCGTGGCCAGCACGATGGTGCCCTTGCCGGCCTCGTCCGTCTTCTCCATGTGCGGCTCGAGGTGGGCGACGGCCGCCTTCATCACCTCCGCGGACTGCAGCACGAACGGCAGCTGCATCTGGCCGGAGCCGAACAGCTCACCGACGACCTTCATACCCTCCAGCAGGGTCTGGTTGACGATGTCGAGCGCGGGCCGCTCCTGGAGGGCCTCGTCCAGGTCGGCTTCCAGGCCGTTGCGTTCACCGTCGATGATGCGCCGCTGCAGGCGCTCCTCCAGCGGCAGGGCCGCCAGCTCCTCGGCCCTGCCGGCCTTGAGAGACGTCGCGGTGGCCCCCTCGAACAGCTGCATCAGCCTCTGCAGCGGGTCGTAGCCCTCGACGCGGCGGTCGTGGATGAGGTCCAGGGCGGTTCGGACCTCCTCCTCGCTGAAGCGGGCGATCGGCAGGATCTTGCTGGCGTGCACGATCGCCGAGTCCAGGCCCGCCTTCACACACTCGTCCAGGAACACACTGTTGAGCAGGATGCGGGCGGCCGGGTTCAGACCGAACGAGATGTTCGACAGGCCCAGCGTGGTCTGCACCTTCGGATGGCGCCGCTTCAGCTCCCGGATGCCCTCGATGGTGGCGATGCCGTCCTTGCGGGACTCCTCCTGACCGGTGCAGATGGTGAAGGTCAGGCAGTCGACGAGGATGTCCTCCTCGTGGATGCCCCAGTTGCCGGTGAGGTCCTCGATCAGCCGTTCGGCGATCTCGACCTTCTTCTCGGCGGTGCGGGCCTGGCCCTCCTCGTCGATGGTCAGCGCGATCAGCGCGGCGCCGTGCTCCCTGGCAAGCTGGGTGACCTTGGCGAAACGCGACTCGGGGCCGTCGCCGTCCTCGTAGTTCACCGAGTTGATCACCGCGCGGCCGCCCAGCTTCTCCAGACCCGCCCGGATGACGTCGACCTCGGTGGAGTCCAGCACGATCGGCAGCGTGGAAGCGGTGGCGAAACGCCCCGCCAGCTCCTCCATGTCGGCGACGCCGTCACGGCCGACATAGTCCACACACAGATCGAGCATGTGCGCGCCCTCACGGATCTGCTCGCGGGCCATCTCCACACAGTCGTCCCAGCGACCCTCCAGCATCGCCTCACGGAACTTCCTGCTGCCGTTGGCGTTGGTGCGCTCACCGATGGCCAGATACGAGGTGTCCTGCCGGAACGGCACGCTCTGGTAGAGGGAGGCGGCGCCCGGCTCGGGCTGCGGGGTGCGCTCGGTGGGGGTGACGTCCCGGACCCGCTCGACCAGCCGCCGCAGGTGCTCGGGGGTGGTGCCGCAGCAGCCGCCCACGAGGGACAGGCCGTAGTCGCGGACGAAGGCCTGCTGCGCGTCGGCCAGGCCCTCCGCATCCAGCGGGAAGTGCGCGCCGTCCCGGGTCAGGACCGGCAGACCCGCGTTCGGCATGCACAGCAGCGGGATCCGCGAGTGGCGGGTCAGATACCGCAGGTGCTCGCTCATCTCGGCCGGGCCGGTGGAGCAGTTCAGACCGATCATGTCGATACCCAACGGCTCCAGCGCGGTCAGGGCCGCACCGATCTCGGAGCCCAGCAGCATCGTGCCGGTGGTCTCGAAAGCCATCGAACACAGCAACGGCACCTCGACGCCCGTGGCCTCCATGGCCCGCCGGGCACCCACAACCGACGCCTTGGTCTGCAGCAGATCCTGCGTCGTCTCCACGATCAACGCGTCCGCGCCACCCGCGAGCAAACCCTCCGCGTTGGCCTGATAACCGTCACGGATCACGCCGAAGGCGATATGACCGAGCGTCGGCAGCTTGGTACCCGGGCCGACCGAACCCAGCACCCACCGGGGCCGGCCGTCACCCGCGGCGTACTCATCGGCCACCTCACGAGCGATACGGGCACCCGCCTCCGACAACTCGAAGACACGCCCGGGAATGTCGTACTCCGCCATCGCCGAACGGTTCGCACCGAAGGTGTTGGTCTCCACACAGTCCACACCGACCGCGAAATACGCCTCGTGCACCGAACGCACGATGTCCGGCCGGGTGACGTTCAGCACCTCGTTGCAGCCCTCGAGATCCTCGAAGTCCTCAAGCGTCGGGTCCTGCGCCTGGAGCATGGTGCCCATCGCCCCGTCGGCGACCACCACACGGGTGGCCAGCGCCTCTCGGAGCGCGGACACACGGGCCCGGCTGTCGGTGGAAGAGGTCGGCGGCAACGAGGCCATGAAAGGGGCTCCCTCGGGTGCGACGGCTGTCGGCTTTGCGGCTTCCCTGACGTCCGGGGGCATCCGGGAAGGACGCACCGCGCCAGCGTAACCGCCCGTGGGCTTGGATGGGCAGAACGTCCACGGGGCGGACGCCGATGGCGCGCGAACGGCCGATCGTGCGAGGAATCCGCGGCGGACCGGGCCGCCGCGGCGCAACAAATGGTGACCCACCATTAGCGAGAGGTCGGCATCGACCGGTAGTGTTCGACATTGCCGAACAAGGGCTGCCGGCCCCGCTGGTCGGCGGTCGAAGGGGACGGAGGCAGTACGGCGATGGCACGGAACATCCAGTCGCTCGAGCGGGCGGCCGCGATGCTGCGGTTGCTCGCGGGCGGCGAACGGCGGCTCGGCCTGTCGGACATCGCCTCGTCGCTGGGCCTGGCCAAGGGCACCGCCCACGGCATCCTGCGCACCCTGCAGCAGGAGGGCTTCGTGGAGCAGGACGACACCTCCGGGCGCTACCAGCTGGGCGCGGAGCTGCTGCGGCTGGGCACCACCTACCTCGACGTCCACGAGCTGCGGGCCCGCGCGCTGGTGTGGACCGACGACCTGGCGCGCTCCAGCGGCGAGAGCGTCTACCTGGGTGTCCTGCACCAGCAGGGCGTGCTGATCGTGCACCACGTCTTCCGGCCCGACGACAGCCGGCAGGTCCTGGAGATCGGGGCCATGCAGCCGCTGCACTCCACGGCCCTGGGCAAGGTGCTGTCCGCCTACGACCCGGTGGCCCACAGCGAGGCCCTGGAGGCCGACCGCAAGGCGTTCACCGACCGGACGGTGTGCGAGCCGGAGGACTTCGAGCACATCCTCGACCTCACCCGCGCGCGCGGCTACGCGGCGGACGTGGAGGAGACCTGGGAGGGCGTGGCCTCGCTGGCCGCACCCATCCACGACCGACGGCGGATGCCGGTCGGCTCGGTCGGCATCACCGGCGCCGTGGAGCGGCTGTGCCGGGACGGCGAGCTGCGCCCGGAGCTGATCGCGGCGGTCCGGGACTGCGCCCGGGCGGTCTCGCGGGACCTGGGCGCCGGACGCTTCTGACGACACAGGACGGGACCGGAACGCGCACGGCGTTCCGGTCTTCGGCATGTCCACGCCCACCTGCGGCAATGATCCAGGAGACGCAGGCGATCAGTAACGATCGTGTTTTCGACTACACAGCTCTTGACGTGCTCGTAACGCCGAAGCAAGACTCCCGTCCATCGGTCGACATTGTCGAACAGCTACCGGCAATACGCGCTAGAGTGTGACAACGCCAGGCCGGTATCGAACTTCCCTGGACGTAGGACAAAGGAGTCGCGGGTGTCCAGCTCCGACATCTTCATCGGCGAGACCATCGGTACCGCCATACTCATCCTCCTCGGCGGCGGAGTCTGCGCCGCCGTCACGCTCAAGGCCTCCAAAGCACGCAACGCCGGCTGGCTCGCCATCACCTTCGGGTGGGGCTTCGCGGTGCTCACGGCCGTCTACACCTCGGCGCCGATATCCGGCGCCCACCTGAACCCGGCCGTCACCCTCGCGCTCGCGATCAAGGACGGCGACTGGAACAACGTCCCGGTCTACTGGGCCGGACAGCTCCTCGGCGCCATGATCGGCGCGGCCCTGGTCTGGATCGCCTACTACGGCCAGTTCCACGCGCACCTCACCGACCGCGAGATCGTCGGCGGTCCGGGCGCCCAGGACACCGCCAAGGCCGTCGAGGCGCGGGAGCAGGCCGCCGGCCCCGTGCTCGGCGTCTTCTCCACCGGCCCCGAGGTCCGGGTCGCCTGGCAGAACGTCGCCACGGAGGTCATCGGCACGATCGTGCTCGTGCTGGCCGTGCTCACCCAGGGCCTGAACGACGAGGGCAACGGCCTCGGCACCCTGGGTGCCCTGATCACCGCGCTCGTGGTGGTCTCGATCGGTCTGTCCCTCGGCGGGCCGACGGGCTACGCGATCAACCCGGCCCGTGACCTCGGTCCGCGGATCGTGCACGCCCTGCTGCCCCTGCCCAACAAGGGCGGCTCCGACTGGGGCTACGCCTGGGTCCCGGTGGTGGGTCCGCTGCTCGGCGGCGCCATCGCCGCAGGGATCTACAACGTCGCGTTCGCCTAGGAGCAATCCTCGCGTTCTTTGCGAAACTCTCCGCACGCGCCGTACGTAAAGCCCCATAAACACGGAACTTCCAGGAGCACACAGTGACCGACGCGCACACCGCCGGCCCCTTCATCGCCGCCATCGACCAGGGCACCACCTCCAGCCGCTGCATCGTCTTCGACCGGGACGGCCGGATCGTCTCCGTCGACCAGAAGGAGCACGAGCAGATCTTCCCCAAGCCGGGCTGGGTCGAGCACGACGCCACGGAGATCTGGACGAACGTCCAGGAGGTCGTCGCCGGGGCCATCGACAAGGCCGGCATCACCCGCGACGACATCAAGGCCATCGGCATCACCAACCAGCGCGAGACGACCGTGCTGTGGGACAGGAACACCGGTGAGCCCGTCCACAACGCCATCGTCTGGCAGGACACCCGCACCGACGCCCTGTGCCGCGAGCTCGGCCGCAACGTCGGACAGGACCGCTTCCGCCGCGAGACCGGCCTCCCCCTCGCCTCCTACTTCGCCGGCCCCAAGGCCCGCTGGCTGCTCGACAACGTCGACGGCCTGAAGGAGCGCGCCGAGGCGGGCGACATCCTCTTCGGCACCATGGACACCTGGGTCATCTGGAACCTGACCGGCGGTGTCGACGGCGGCAAGCACGTCACGGACGTCACCAACGCCTCGCGCACGATGCTGATGAACCTGCACACCATGCAGTGGGACAACAAGATCTGCGAGTCGATCGGCGTCCCGAAGCAGGTCCTGCCCGAGATCCGCTCCTCCGCCGAGGTCTACGGGGAGATCAAGGGCGGCAAGCTGGGCGACCTGCTCGGCGGCATCCCCGTCGCCTCCGCGCTCGGCGACCAGCAGGCGGCCCTGTTCGGCCAGACCTGCTTCTCCGAGGGCGAGACCAAGTCGACCTACGGCACCGGCACCTTCATGGTGATGAACACCGGTGACAAGATCATCAACTCCTACAGCGGCCTGCTGACCACGGTCGGCTACAAGATCGGCGACCAGGACACGGTCTACGCCCTGGAGGGCTCGATCGCCGTCACCGGTTCGCTGGTGCAGTGGATGCGCGACCAGATGGGCCTGATCTCCACGGCCGCCGAGATCGAGACCCTCGCCCTGTCCGTCGAGGACAACGGCGGCGCCTACTTCGTGCCGGCCTTCTCCGGCCTGTTCGCCCCGTACTGGCGCTCCGACGCCCGCGGTGTGATCGCCGGCCTGACCCGGTACGTCACCAAGGCGCACCTGGCCCGTGCCGTGCTGGAGGCCACCGCCTGGCAGACGCGGGAGATCGCCGACGCCATGACGAAGGACTCCGGCGTCGAGCTGGCCACCCTGAAGGTCGACGGCGGCATGACCTCCAACAACCTGCTGATGCAGACCCTCGCCGACTTCGTGGACGCCCCCGTGGTGCGCCCGATGGTGGCCGAGACCACCTGCCTCGGCGCCGCCTACGCCGCCGGTCTCGCCGTCGGCTTCTGGAACAGCACCGACGACCTGCGCGCCAACTGGCGGCGGGCCGCCGAGTGGACCCCCCGTATGGACGCGGAGACCCGCGCCCGTGAGTACAAGAGCTGGCTCAAGGCCGTCGAGCGGACCATGGGCTGGCTCGAGGACGAGGAGTAAGAAACAGCATGACCACTCAGTCCACCCTGCAGTCCGTGCCTGCCCTGGGGACGCACCCGGCCTCCGGCTCCCACCCGAGCCGGGCCGAGACCAGGGAGCAGCTCTCCAAGGCGTCGTACGACCTTCTTGTGATCGGCGGCGGCATCCTGGGCATCTCCACCGCCTGGCACGCCGCGCAGGCCGGCCTCAGGGTGGCTCTGGTGGACGCCGGCGACTTCGCCGGAGCCACGTCCTCCGCCTCCTCCAAGCTCCTCCACGGCGGTCTGCGCTACCTGCAGACCGGCGCGGTGAAGCTGGTGGCGGAGAACCACTTCGAGCGGCGTGCGGTCTCCCGCCAGGTGGCCCCCCACCTGGCGAACCCGCTCACGTTCTACCTCCCCGTGTACAAGGGCGGGCCGCACGGCGCGGCGAAGCTGGGCGCGGGCGTCTTCGCCTACTCCGCGCTCTCCGCGTTCGGTGACGGCGTCGGGCACCTGCTCTCCCCGGCCAAGGCCGCGCAGGACGTACCCGAGCTGCGCACCGAGAACCTCAAGGCCGTGGCCGTGTACGGCGACGACCAGATGAACGACGCCCGCATGGCGCTGATGACGGTCCGCGCGGCCGTCGAGGCGGGCGCGGTGGTCCTGAACCACGCCGAGGTCACCGGGCTGCGCTTCACGCAGGGCAGGGTCACGGGCGCGGAGCTGAAGGACCGCCTGTCCGGCGACGAGTTCGGCGTCAACGCCCGGCTGGTGCTGAACGCCACCGGACCGTGGGTCGACCACCTGCGCAAGATGGAGAACCCGAACGCGGCGCCCTCCATCCGCCTGTCGAAGGGCGCGCACCTGGTGCTGAAGCGCACCTCCCCCTGGAAGGCCGCGCTCGCCACCCCGATCGACAAGTACCGCATCACCTTCGCCCTCCCCTGGGAGGACATGCTGCTGCTCGGCACCACCGACGAGGTGTTCGAGGGCGACCCGGCGGACGTCTCGGTCACCGAACAGGACATATCCCAGATCCTCGACGAGGCGGCCTTCTCGGTCCGCGACCAGCAGCTCAGCCGCGACCTCATCACCTACTCGTTCGCCGGCCTGCGCGTGCTGCCCGGAGGCCCCGGCGACACCGCCAAGGCCAAGCGCGAGACGGTCGTCACCGAGGGCCGCGGCGGCATGCTGTCCGTGGCGGGCGGCAAGTGGACGACCTTCCGCCACATCGGACGGACGATCATGAAGAAGCTGGAGTCGCTGCCCGGCCATCCGCTGGGCGACGACTTCGAGCCGGTCGGCTCGCTGCCGAAGAAGCTGCCGCTGCCGGGGATCGCCAACCCGCGCGCGGTCGCCCACCGGCTGCTGACCGACCGCCCGGCGCCCGGCCCGCGCATGGCGCCCGAGACGGCCCGGCACCTGGCGACCCACTACGGCTCGCTGGCCTTCGACATCGCCCGGATCGCCAACGAGGACCCGGAACTGGCCGAGCGCGTCCACCCGGACGCCCCGGAGATCTGGGCCCAGGTCGTCTGGGCCCGGGACCACGAGTGGGCCGAGACGCAGGACGACGTGCTGCGCCGCCGCACGACGCTGACGATCCGCGGCCTCGCCACGGACGACGTCCGCTCCAAGGTCCAGGACCTGCTCGACAAGAAGTAGGCACCCCCTGGGCGATCCCGGCCCGGGAGGGGCGGCTCCACTCCGGCGGAGTCGCCCCTCCCGCCTTCCCGCACCGCCGTGATGACCGGTCACGCCGAAGGCCTGGGACGACAGGGAGGCCGGGCGGGGCAGTCACCGACGAGGCGATCGAGAAGATCAAGGGCGTGATCGTCTCCGGCGCCCTGCGGCCGGACGACCGGGCTGCCCAGGGAGAACGAACTCGCCGCCGGGCTCGGGCTGTCCCGCAACTCCCTGCGCGAGGCCGTCCGCGCGCTCTCCCTCATCCGGATCACGAACGTCCGCCGGGGCGACGGCACGTACGTCACCAGCCTCGCTCCCTCATTGCTGCTGAAGGCGCCGAGCTTCGTCGTGGACTTCCAACGCGACGACACGGCCCTGGAGTTCCTGGCGGTGCGCCGCATCCTGGAGCCGGCGGCGCCGGCGGCGCGCATCGGCGAGGAGCGGCTCGACACGCTCGCGGCACAGCTCGACAAGCTCGGTGACGACCCGTCCGTGGAGGATTGCGTCGCCTGCGACCTGGAGTTCCACCGGGGCATCGAGGAGAGCGCGGGCAACCCGGTGCTGTGCGCGCTGCTCGACGGACTGTCCGGCCCCACCACCCGGGCCCGGATCCGGCGGGGCCTCACCCGGGAGAACGCCGTGAGCCGCACGCTGCACGAGCACCGGGCGAGCCTGGCGGCGCTGCGCGAGAGGGACGCCGAGGCGCCGCGCTCCTGGGCGACCGTGCACCTCGCGAGCGTGGAGCGGTGGCTGCGCTCCGGCCGGTGACCAGGGCCTCACGGACAGCTCGGACGACTCAGGGGTGTCCGGGGGTTGATCACGGGGCAGTGATGGGGGCACTGCCCCTGCAAGGGGGCTGCGGACGCCCCTGTCGTACGCCGTAAGGTTGGGGCGTACGCGAGGGTACGTCGGAAGGAGGCACTGGGTGATCGAGCTCGAGGGGGTTCCCGAGCTGATCGACCCGGTCATGGTGGCCGCGTTCGAGGGCTGGAACGATGCCGGCGACGCCGCCTCCACCGCGGTCGCGCATCTGGACAGGGAATGGAAGGGCGAGGTGTTCGCGGCGCTGGACGCCGAGGACTACTACGACTTCCAGGTGAACCGCCCCACGGTCTTCGTGGAAGCGGGCGTCCGCAAGATCACCTGGCCGACGACGAGACTGTCGGTGGTGCGGGTCGGCGGTGACAAGCCGCGCGACCTGGTCCTGGTCCGGGGCATCGAACCGTCCATGCGGTGGCGCTCGTTCTGCAACGAGCTGCTGGGCTTCGCGCACGAACTGGGGGTGGAACTGGTCGTCGTCCTGGGCGCGTTGCTGGGCGACACCCCGCACACCCGCCCGGTTCCGATCAGCGGGACGACGTCCGACCCGGACCTGGCCCGCCGTATGGACCTGGAGGAGACCAAGTACGAGGGGCCCACGGGCATCGTCGGTGTCCTGCAGGAGGCGTGCACGCACGCGGGGGTGCCGGCCGTGTCGCTGTGGGCGGCGGTGCCGCACTACGTGTCGCAGCCGCCCAACCCGAAGGCCACGCTGGCTCTTCTGAACCGGCTGGAGGACCTGATCGACGTGCGCGTCCCGCTGGGCGAGCTGCCCGAGGACGCGCGTGCCTGGCAGGTGGGGGTGGATCAGCTGGCCGCGGAGGACAGCGAGGTCGCCGAGTACGTCCAGTCGCTGGAGGAGGCCCGTGACACCGCGGAGCTGCCGGAGGCGTCGGGCGAGGCCATCGCCCGCGAGTTCGAGCGTTATCTGCGGCGCCGGGACGGCGGCGGACCGCCCGCGACGGGCGGGCACGCCACGGCGGACGGCAGCGACAGCACGTCGTACCTGCGGGACAACCCCAGCGGCCGGACGCGACCGCCGAAGCGGCCCAAGCCGGGCGCTGCGGACGACGAGGAGTCGTCGGAGGACTGAGACACGGCGACTGAGGAACGAGAACGACGAAGGGGCGTCTCCCGGTCGGGAGACGCCCCTTCGTGCGGTGTACGGCTAGAGCGCCACGCCCAGCAGCGCGTCCACGGCCCGGGAGACCACGCCGGGCGCGCCCGGGTCCGTGCCGCCCTCCCGCTCCTGGAGCGCGGCCCAGCGGTCGACCGCGGTGAGTGCGGCAGGGGCGTCCAGGTCGTTCGCCAGGGCCGCACGGATCTCGTCCACGAGGGCCTCGGCAGGCGGTCCGTCGGGCCGGGAGACCGCGGCCCGCCAGCGGCCCAGCCGCGCGACGGCGTCCCGGAGGACCTGGTCGGTCCACTCCCAGTCGGCGCGGTAGTGGTGGGCGAGCAGCGCCAGCCGGACGGCGGCCGGGTCGACGCCGTCGTGCCGCAGCCGGGAGACGAAGACCAGGTTGCCCTTGGACTTGGACATCTTCTCGCCGTGGAGGGCGACCATGCCGGCGTGCACGTACGCCTTGGCCATGGGGTGTTCGCCGGTGAGCACCTGGGCGTGCGAGGCGCCCATCTCGTGGTGCGGGAAGGCGAGGTCGGAGCCGCCGCCCTGGATGTCGAAGCCCATGCCCAGGTGGTCGAGGGCGATGGCCACGCACTCGATGTGCCAGCCGGGCCGGCCGCGGCCGAGTGAGCCGCCGTCCCAGCTGGGCTCGCCGTCGCGGGCCGCCATCCACAGCATGGGGTCGAGGGGGTTCTTCTTGCCCGGCCGGTCCGGGTCGCCGCCGCGCTCCGCGGACAGCAGCCGCATGGCCGCCGCGTCCAGGCGGGAGACCTCGCCGAAGTGCGGGTCGGACTCGACGGAGAAGTAGACGTCCCCGTCGAGCTCGTAGGCCGCGCCCAGGTCCCGCAGCCGCTCCACGAGCGGCACGATCCCGGGTATGGCCTCCACGGCGCCTATGTAGTGCCGCGGCGGCAGCATGCGCAGGGCCGTCATGTCCTCACGGAAGAGGGACGTCTCCTGCTCGGCGAGAGCGGCCCAGTCGAGGCCGTCGCGCTGCGCCCGCTCCAGGAGGGGGTCGTCGACGTCGGTGACGTTCTGGACGTAGTGAACCTGCCGCTTGGTGTCGAGCCACACGCGCTGCACGAGGTCGAACGCGTTGTAGGTCGCCGCGTGTCCGATGTGGGTGGCGTCGTACGGGGTGATGCCGCACACGTAGATACGGGCGACGGGACCGGGGTCGAGGGTGACGAGTCCGCCGGTCGCGGTGTCGTGGATCCTCAGGTCGCGGCCCTGACCAGGCAGGGCGGGGACCTCGGAAGCGGGCCAGGCATGCATGCCAAGAGCCTAACCGGACTGAAGTTCCATATACGAACGGGAGCGGCCGGACGGCCGAGAAGGCGTTCTTGCGGTGAGCGGCGTGTTGTGCTGCGTACCCGCCGGTGGCGCCGCTACACGGGTGGCCAGGGAAGGGCCGGCCATTCCCCGCTCGGTTCGGGGTGCGTTCCCGAGGCGAGCAGGGCGCCGACCCGGGCGCGGGTGGCGTCGATCTCGGCGGTCGTGATCAGCGGTTCGAGCCGTGTGCTGAGGGACCCGCCCTCCGCCAGGCCCTTGCGAAGGCCTTCGAGGACGTCCACGGCCTCCGCGGTGAGGGGCTCGCCCGCCCACCCCCACAGCAGGGTGCGCAGCTTGTTCTCGGCGTTGAAGGTCACGCCGTGGTCGATGCCGTACAGCCGGCCCGCGCCGCCTGGCAGCAGGTGACCGCCCTTGCGGTCGGCGTTGTTGATCACGGCGTCCAGCACGGCGAGCCGCCGCAGCCGCGCGTCGTCGGCGTGCACGAGCAGGGCGGTACGGCCCCCGCCGACCTCGGCGAACCCGATCGCCTTCCAGCCGGGCCCGGGCTCCTCGCCGTCGACCAGCGCGAGCAGCTCCGCCTCCGGCACCGGCTCGATCCACAGCTGGCACATGCCCTCGCCGTAGGGGCCGTCGCGCAGCACGGTGGGCGGGACGAGGCCCCAGCCGGTGGCCTCGCTGACCTCGTAGGCGGCTACCTCGCGCCGGGCGAGCGTCCCGTCGGGGAAGTCCCACAGGGGCCGCTCCCCGGCGACCGGTTTGTAGACGCAGGCGGCCTCCCGGCCATTGTGGGAGACCGTGCAGTACAGGGCCGCGTTGGACGCCTCGCGGATGCTTCCGCGCACGGTCAGTTCACCCCGGGCGAGCAGCCCGGCGGCGTCCGGGGGAGGTGTCACGCTCCGCGGCGGTATCCGTTCTGGCGCGGACATACGTGTCCTTCCGGGTCGAGCGGGAGGCTGCACAGCGGGCACGGCGGCCGCCCGGCGTTGACGACGTCGAGGGCGCGCTTGGCGAAGGCCCTGGCCTGCGCGCCGGTGAGCCGGACCCGCAGCATCGGGGGACCGTTCTCCTCGTCCTGGAGCAGCCGCTCCTCGGCCTCGGCGAGGTCCTCCTCGGACTCGGCGTCGAGCTCGACGAGCGCCTGCGCCTCGACGATCATGAGCTGCTCGTCGCCGTCCCAGGCGAGGGCCATGGTGCCGACCCGGAACTCCTCCTCGATGGGGGTGTCCAGCGGGGCCGTGTCGGTGATCTCCGAGGGGGCGACGGCGGGGACGGAGGCGCTGCCGCCGCTACGGCGCGCGACCTCGTCGAGCAGCTCGTCCATGCGCTCGGCGAGCGCGGCGACCTGGGTCTTCTCCAGGGCCACGCTGGTCACCCGGGTGCCGGCCGAGGCCTGGAGGAAGAACGAACGGCGTCCGGGCAGTCCGACCGTGCCGGCCACGAAACGCTCCGGATGGTCGTAGAGGAACACCTGACGGGACACGTCCTGTCTCCATGGGATCGTGGGAAACCGTGTGAGTACGGCACTGCTGCGACGGAATCACCCTACTGCGGCCGACGATCACGGTGCGCCCGCATCACCCCCGACTTCGGCGTCGTCGCCCGGCGGGGTCTCGCGGGGCACCAGCGAGGTGAAGTCACCGGTGTCGCCGAGGCGGACGAGAAACGGCCGCAACCGGGTGTAGCGGATCGCGGTGATGGAACACGGTTCGACAGAAATCCGCTGGAAGAGGTCCAGGTGAAGTCCGAGTGCGTCGGCCACGAGCGACTTGATGATGTCGCCGTGCGAGCACATGAGGTAGACGGCGTCGGCGCCGTGGTCGCGCTCCACGCGCGCGTTCCACTCGCGCACGGCCTCGGCGGCGCGCGTCTGCATGGCCCGCATCGACTCCCCGCCGGGGAACGCGGCCGCGGACGGATGGGCCTGCACCACCTCCATCAGGGGCTCGTCCTTGAGCTCGGCGAGCTTGCGTCCGGACCAGTCGCCGTAGTGGCACTCGCCGATGCGCTCGTCGGTGTGGGGGCTCATTTCCGGCCTGGCCTCCAGCAGGGGCCGGATCGTCTCCTGGCAGCGCTGGAGCGGGCTGGCGACGATCTCGGCGAGGGGCAGTCCGGCGAGACGCCCGGGCAGCGCGGCGGCCTGTGCCGCGCCGCGTTCGTCGAGGGCGACGCCGGGCGTCCAGCCGGCGAGCAGTCCCTCGGTGTTGGCGGTGGAGCGTCCGTGCCTGACCAGGATCAGTGTGGGCATGCGCTCCAGCGTAGGCGCACACGCGCGTGCGGTGTCCTTCGAGTGACGGGAGAGTCTCCACGTGATCGTCGACTGTGCCATCTACCGCGAGGGGCACCGGTCGGACCGGCCCGAGGCCTTTTCCGGCGCCCTGGGTGAGGCCCGCACGGCGGGTGGTTTCGTATGGATCGGGCTGCACGAGCCGACGCAGAGCGAGTTCGACCGTGTGACGCAGGAGTTCGGGCTGCATCCGCTGGCCGTCGAGGACGCCCTGAAGGCCCATCAGCGGCCCAAGCTGGAGGTGTACGACGACTCCCTGTTCGTCGTCCT
Source organism: Streptomyces sp. NPDC058741 (assembly GCF_042746715.1). NCBI lineage: Bacteria > Bacillati > Actinomycetota > Actinomycetes > Kitasatosporales > Streptomycetaceae > Streptomyces > Streptomyces sp. NPDC058741. Next base: position 122,403 of record NZ_JBHYQH010000004.1, read on the forward strand.
GAAGCCGGTGGCGTACGAGCCGCAGAGCGATACCGTCTCCTCCGGCGAGCTCATGATCTTCCTGGGCGACGGCTTCGCGGTGACGGTCCGGCACGGCGAGGGCGCCCCGCTCAAGGCCGTACGGCGGCGGCTGGAGCAGGAACCTGAACTGCTGGGCAAGGGGCCCACGGCCGTGCTGTACGCGATCGCCGACGCCACGGTCGACCACTACCTGGAGGTGGCGACCGAGCTCCAGACCGACCTGGAGGAGCTGGAGGCGGAGGTCTTCTCGCCGGACGGCGGGGGCTCGCGCAACACGGCGTCGCGGATCTACGGCTTCAAGCGGCAGGTCCTCGAGTTCCGCCGGGCGACCGGGCCGCTGGCCCTGCCGATGAGCCGGCTGGCGGGGACGGCGCAGTCCGGCGCGGTGGTGCCGTTCGTGGACGACCGGGCCCGGCCGTTCTTCCGGGACGTCAGCGACCACCTGACCCGTGTGAACGAGTCCGTGGAGAACCTGGACCGGTTGGTGTCCGACATCCTCTCGGCGCATCTGGCGCAGATGAGCGTCCGGCAGAACGACGACATGCGGAAGATCTCGGCCTGGGCGGCCATGGCCGCGATCCCCACGATGCTCGCGGGGATCTACGGAATGAACTTCGAGCACATGCCCGAGCTGGGCTGGGTGTGGTCGTATCCGGCGCTGATCGCGCTGATGGCCGTGCTGGAGGTGCTGGTGTTCCGGCTGTTCAAGCGGCGGGGGTGGCTGTGAGGCGGGCCGCCTATGCGAACTCGGGTTCGGTGGCGGCGGGGCCGCCGAGGGCGTTGCGGCGCTCGGGCGTCCTCAGCGACACCATCCGGCGCCAGCCGCCCAGCCGTTCGTAGGCGTACACGGCGTGGATGCCCGCCCGGAGCACGGCCCTCTTGGCCTTGGACCAGCCGAGGATGCGGCCCATGTTCGCGGCGACCGCGAGGCTGACGTCCCGGTAGACGCGGATCTCGGCGAGTGCGCAGGCGCGCAGGGTGCGCTGGATGGTCCGGCCGTGGCCCGCGTAGGCGAAGCGCAGCAGTTCCTCGTGGCAGTAGGCGAGGTGGTTGTCCTCGTCGTTGGAGATCTGCTTGACGGCGCGGCCGATGTCGGGGTGGTCGGCGAAGTGCCTGCGCAGCAGCTCCATCTGCTCGGAGGCGCGCTGCTCGGTGACCCGGCTGTGCGAGAGGTAGGTGACGATGTCCTGGACGGTGAGCCGCTCGTCACGCTTGAGCCGCGTGTGCGCGAGGCCGATGCCGTTGCGCTCCAGGAGCATCGTGTAGTCGGTCTCCGCCGGGACCGGGACGGGGTCGAGGCCGCGCTTCTTCAGCAGGGCGCTGAAGATGCGGCCGTGCTTGTCCTCGTCGGCGCCGTGCCGTGTGATCTTGGGGGCGAGTTCGCGCTCGCTGTCGGGGACGAGCGCGGCGATGCGGGCGTTCTCCCAGCCGCCCTGCGACTCGCCGCTCGCGGCGATGGAACAGAAGAGGGCGAAGGACTCGTCGTGGTCGAGGATCTCCTGGAACAGACTCTTGGCCGAAAGCATCGTGGGCACCTCTCCCGCGCGCGTGCGCGTGCTGCAGGTCCGCGGGTTTCCCGCGAAGCACGAGTCAAGTGCGGGGTGCGGGGGGCTGCAACAGGTGTGCGGGACAACTCCGCCGAACGGGGGACGTGCGGGTGCCCGGGCCGTGCGCGGCCGGACCGTGGGGCGGCACGGCGTAACCGTCGGCGGCCCGCCGCGTTGTTCCGCGTGACGGCCGTGGCGGGGAAGACCCCCGAGCCCCCACCACGGCCGTGGAAACCTCCCGTCACGCGAGCCCGGCGCGCTCCAGAGCCTCGGTGCCGGCGCGCAGGGACGCCAGCCGCTCGTCGAGCGTGAAGCCGGCCGGGGCGAGGGTGAGGGTGGTGACACCGGCCTCGGCATAGGCCTTCATCCGGTCCGCGATCCGGTCCACGGAACCGAGCAGGGTCGTCCTGTCGATCAGGTCGTACGGTACGGCGGACGCGGCGCCCTGCTTGTCGCCGGAGAGGTACTTGTCCTGGATCTCGGCGGCTTCCTTCTCGTAGCCCATGCGCCGGGCGAGCTGGTTGTAGAAGTTCTGCTTGCGGCTGCCCATGCCGCCGACGTAGAGCGCGGTGTAGGGGCGGAAGGTGTCGGCGAGGGCCGGCACGTCCGTGTCGTCGCCGACGGCGAGGGGCACGGTCGGGCAGACGTCGAAGCCGTCGAGGGTCTTGCCGGCCTTCTCGCGGCCCGCGCGCAGGTACGTGACCGCGGTGTCCTCGAGGTGCTCGGCGGAGGGGAAGATGAGCAGGGCGCCGTCGGCGATCTCGCCGGTCTGCTCCAGGTTCTTCGGGCCGATCGCGGCGATGTAGAGCGGGATGTGCTCGCGCTGCGGGTGCACGGTCAGCTTGATGGGCTTGCCGGGGCCGCCCGGCAGAGGCAGGGTCCAGTGCTCACCCTCGTAGGACAGGCGCTCGCGGGTCATGGCCTTGCGGACGATCTCGACGTACTCGCGGGTGCGGGCCAGCGGCTTGTCGAACTTGACGCCGTACCAGCCCTCGGAGACCTGGGGGCCGGAGACGCCGAGGCCGAGGCGGAAGCGTCCGCCGGAGAGGGAGTCGAGGGTGGCGGCGGTCATGGCGGTCATCGCGGGCTGGCGGGCCGGGATCTGGAAGATGGCGGAGCCCACGTCGATCCGCTCGGTCTGGGCGGCGACCCAGCTCAGGACGGTGGCGGCGTCGGAGCCGTAGGCCTCGGCCGCCCAGCAGACCGCGTATCCGAGCCGGTCGGCCTCCCGGGCGACCGCCAGATTGTCCGCGTCCATTCCGGCACCCCAGTAGCCGAGGTTGATACCGAGCTGCATGCCGTATCCCCTTACCGATCAGTAACGTGCCTGACGTCCCGACCTTAGCGCGGGGGCGGCTCGCGGAACACCGCCGCACAGGAGCACGCGCTTTCAGATGTGTGAACAGGAAACAAGTGCGCGACCATTGGCGCGTTCACAGCAAGTCCCACCTTCACGAGAAAGCCCTTTCCGCATCACCTCCACCTCTGAGACGGACGGAGAGCAGGCATGCAGCGAACGGTCTCCCTGCGGTTCCACTCGGCCCTGGCCACCCTGGCGCTGGCCGCCACGACCGGCACCCCCGTGTCCATGCCCGAGGCGTCGGCCGCGACCACCAGCGCCACCGGCTACGCGCCCCAGAACGGCGGCACCACCGGCGGCGCCGGCGGCCAGACGGTCCGTGCGACCCCGGGCACCGCGATCCACCTCAACGAGTCCGGCGTCAACTCCCGGGCCGGCGCCCGCGCGAAGGTGGACAACAACCACTTCGAAAACTCCAAGGACGTCCTGGGCACCTTCCACACCCACGAGGCCGGGTACTGGCAGGTCTCCGGCAACGTCCTGGACAACGTCACGTGGTCGAAGGCCGCACCGGGAACAACCCGGCCGGGCCGGACCTCAAGTCCACCACCACGGGCCCGCGCTCCGGCCCGTACTCGGTCAGCCTCGACGCGGCCGGCTGCGTGCCCGCCGTCGTGAGCCGGCCCGCGGGCGCGAACAGGGGCCTGCAGGTGTCCGACGGCACGTGCCGACCCCGGCGGCCCGCCGGAACCGTCCTCGGGCGGAGGATCCGGCTCCGGCCGGCCGTCCGCACCCCCCGCCGCCGGGCCCGGAACTCGGTGGTCCGCTGCCACCCGCACCGCAGGCTCCGGCCAGTAATCTCGGCGTCCATGGAGCAGAGGCATCTCGGCCGCACGGGCCTGCGTGTGTCACGGATCGGGCTCGGCACGCTGACCTGGGGTCGGGGGACCGACGAACACGACGTCGCGGACCTGATGAAGACGTTCTGGGAGGCGGGCGGAACCCTCGTCGACACCGCGGACGTGTACGGCGACGGAGAGGCCGAGTACCTGCTCGGCCGGCTGCTCGACGGGCTCGTGTCCCGGCGGGATCTCGTCATCTCGACCAAGGCCGGCAGCGTGCCCGACCCCGACCGCCGCGTCGACGGCTCCCGCGGCCATCTGCTCGCCGCCCTGGACGCCTCGCTCTCCCGGCTCGGCACCGACTACGTCGACCTCTGGCACGTGCACGCCTTCGATCCCCGGACCCCGCTGGAGGAGACCCTCCAGGCCCTCGACCTCGCCGTCGCCAGCGGCCGTGCGCGCTACGCCGCCGTCTCCAACTTCTGCGGCTGGCAGCTGGCCAAGGCCGCGACCTGGCAGGTCGGGGCCCCCGGCTCGCGGACCCGGCTGGCGGCCACGCAGGTGGAGTACTCGCTGCTCCAGCGCGGCGTCGAACGCGAGGTGCTCCCGGCCGCGCTCGACCTGGGCGTGGGGCTGCTGCCGTCCTCCCCGCTCGGGCGCGGGGTGCTGACGGGCAAGTACCGCGGCGGCACCACGCCCCCGGACTCCCGCGGGGCCTCGGAGCACCTCGCCCCGTTCGTCGCGCCGTACCTCGACGACACCGCGAGCCGGATCGTCGACGCCGTGACGACCGCGGCCGACGGGCTGGCGGTGTCACCGCTGCAGGTGGCCCTGGCGTGGGTCCGCGACCGTCCGGGAGTGGCGGCCCCGATCGTCGGCGCGCGCAACGCGCAGCAGCTCACGGCGGCGTTGTCAGTGGAGACCCTTAGTCTTCCTGACGAGATCTGCCGGGCGCTCGACGATGTGTCGGCGCCCGTGCACCGCTATCCCGATCACGACTGGAGCACGCTGTGAGCACGGAGCCCGAGACCACGGAGGACGCCGAGCCGGGGACGCCGGGCGCCGGGCGCACGACGCCTGCCACGGACGGCGGTCCGGAGGGCGCCGGTGGCGAAGAGGCCACCGGCCCGGGCAGCGGTGACGGCGAGGCCGGCAAGGCCTCCGGCGACGAGACGGGGAACCGCGGAGCCGACGCGGAGAAGAACTCCGGCGACGAGACCGGGAACCGCGGAGCCGACGCGGAGAAGAACTCCGGCGACGAGACCGGGAACCGCGGAGCCGACGCGGGAGAGGAGTCCGACACCAAGAGCCCTGAAGGCGGAGCCGGTGCCGGAAGCGCTGACGCGGCCGAGGCCGGGGGGCTGTCCGAGGCGGAAGCCGAGTTGCTGGCCCAGCAGGCCGAGCGGGAGCGGATCGCGCGGCGGAAGGCCGAGAAGAAGGGGCCGATCGCGAGCGGCGGGAAGCTGAGCGGCACGGCGGCAGATCTGCTCGCGGCCGTACGGGCCGTGGAGAGCGGCGAGAAGCCGGCGGCCGCGGTGTTCGAGGAGCCCGCGCCGGCGCCTCGCCGCTCCGCCCCGGAGCCGGTGCGGCCGTCCCGGCCGGTGGCGGCCGAGGCCGCCGCCGCACCGGCCGGCCCCGCGCCGGAGACCGTACGGTCGGTGCGGGGAGTGCTCGGCGAGGGCGGCGCCCCGGAGGCGCTCGCGCCCCAGGTGGCCGCGGCCCTCGGCGAGGGCGCCGACGCGCTGCTGCGTGAGGATCCGTGGCAGTTGCTGCGCGTCCCGGGCGTGCGGCCCGAGCAGGCCGACGGGTTCGCGCGGGTACTGCTCGACGCCGAGTGCGGTCCTGACGACGCCCGGCGGGGCCGGGCCGTCACCGTCTGGCTCCTGGAGCAGGCGGCGCTCGCGGGGCACACCGCGCTGGAGATGCCGGCGCTTCTCGCGGCCCTGGCCCAGCGGGGGGTGCCGGAGCCGGACGTCGCCGTGCAGGACGCGATCGCGGAGGGCGAGGCGCTGGTCTTCCAGGACGCCCTGGAGGAGACCGGCGCGCCGGCGGCCCCCGCGGCACCGGCCGAGGGGGACGAGGAGGACGCGGAGCGTCCGGTCCGTGTCCTGGTCGGGCTGGAGCGGTACGCGCTCGCCGAGGAGAGCCTGGCCGACGGTCTGGCCCGGCTGGTCAACTCGACGCCCAAGCAGGACGGTCCGGCCGAGGAGTGGGAGCGGGCCGCCTCCTCGGCCCGCGGTTCGACGGCCGAGCTGCTGCGCGCGGTCGCCGGTCACGGACTGGTCCTGCACACCGGCGGCGAGGCGTCCCTGGCCGAGCCGGCCGCGCTGCTGGACACCGCCCGCACCCTCGGACTGCGCGCCTGGGCCGCCGCCCACAGCCCGATCGGGCGCAACCGCTTCGCGGCACTGCTGCGCGGGACCGGTCAGGAAGGCGCCGCCGGCTCCCCCGTCACGACCGTCTCCGGCCTGCTCGCGGGCTCGGAAGGCCCCGGCCGTGACGCCGACGGGGCCCTGGATCTCGATCTGCTCGTCGTGCTCGACGCACCGCAGCTGGACGTGGAGACGGCCGCGCTGCTGGCGGAGTCGCTGCCGGACGGGGCGCGCCTGGTGCTGGCCGGGGATCCGGCGGTGCTGTGGTCCGTGGGGCCGGGGCGGGTCTTCGCCGATCTGCTCGCCGCGCGGATCTGCCCCCAGGTCGCCTCGCGGCTGCCGGACCCCGGGCCGCTCGGCGAGCTGGTCTCCGGCATCGGCATCGGCGAGCTGAACCGGGTCGAGGCCCCCGGCAAGGAGGTCGTGATCGTGCCGGTGCGGGACGCGGGCGAGGCCGTGCACCGCACCGTGCAGCTGGTCGTGGACTCGGTGCCGCGGGCGATCGGCGTACCGGCCGAGGAGACGCAGGTGATCACACCGGGTCATGGAGGTGCCGTCGGCACGCGTGCGCTCAACGCGGCGCTGAAGGAACGGCTCAACCCCGGCCCGGGCCGCTTCGGCGGCTTCGACCCCGGGGACCGGATCGTCCACTCCCCCGTGCCGGGGCGTGCGCTGCCTGGCCGTGTGGTGAAGGCGGACGCCGAAGGGCTGCACCTGTCGTGCGCGGGCGAGACCGTCGTCGTGCCGAAGGACCGGGTGGAGCAGACCGTGCGGCACGGGTGGGCGCTGACGGCGCACCAGGCCGTGGGGAGCCGGTGGCCCGCGGTGGTGGCGGTGCTGCCAGGTGACGCGGCGCAGTCCCTCAGCCGGCCGTGGGTGTACACGGCGTTCGGGCGGGCCGACCGGCATCTGTCCGTGGTGCACGGCGTGGAGCAGGCGCTGCCCCGGGCCGTGGCGGAGGTTGCGGCGAAGCCCCGGACGACCCGGCTTCCGGTGCTGCTCGCTCCGCAGGTGAGCGGGGCGTGACGAGGGCGGTGGTCACGGGTCCGGACC
>NZ_JBHYQH010000004.1:129547-137195 GCF_042746715.1 Streptomyces sp. NPDC058741
GGGGGGGGCTCGGGGGGGGGGTGGGCGGGTGCCGCCCCCGCCCCCCCCCCCCCTCCCGGTCGTCGGCGCGTGGGGTCAGGCGCGGTCGGCGTCCAGCGGCTCCAGGTCCTCGTCCTCGTCCAGGTCGGTGTCGAGCTCGTCCTCCAGGTCCGCCTCGCCCTCGTCCTCGTCGTCATCGAGGTCGTCGTCGAAGACGGCGCTGACGTCGAACCGGCAGACCACCTGCTGCGGATCGACCTGCTCGAACGGCGCCTCCAGCCACTCCCCGGGCTCGGCCGGCTCGTCCGCCGCCGCCACCCAGAGGGTGGAGTCGCCCTCCTCCAGCCCGAACTCCTTGTGCCGGGAGGCGATCTCGTCGGGTTCGAACTCGCCGAACAGCAGGCCCAGCGCACCGTGGATCGTCCCGGAGGCCGGGGCGGCCTCGTCGCCGTCCGCCGCCTCGATCCGCTCCGCCTGCGCCAGCAGCCGCTGGGGTTCGGCGACGGCGTAGTCGCGGCGGATCAGTACGCTCAGCGCGTTCGGTTCCTCGGGGCCGGTGTAGGGCGGCAGTGCTTCCTCCGCACCGGGGATCTCGAAGGGTGTGACCTCGTCGTAGCGGTCGTAGAGCAGTTCGTCGTACACCTCTGCGGCCGCGGCCAGCTGGTTGAACGCCTCGTAGACGGCCGGGTCGTCCTCCCCCGACCTGCGTTCGACCGCGGCCAGGTGGCGGTCGAGCGCGGTCTTGACCGCCTCGGCGGCGGCGCGTACCTCGGCAGCGGTGGGCTGCGCAGCATCAGACATAGTGCAGACGCTATCCGTACCAGGGCCCAGCCCGCACAATAGATGCGATGCCGGAATACGAATTTGTCGACGTGTACGTACCTCGCGGGGTCTCCCGCAAGGAGACGGCACGTCTGCTGACGGACCATGCCGAGTACGGACACTGGGAGTTGCACCGTCTGAGCCTGCTGCGCGACGGCAGCCGCAAGGTGCGGTTGCGCCGGCGGATCATCCGCCAGGTGCGGGCCACGTGGTGAGCTGAGACGGCGCACCGGGAGAAGCAGCACGACCGGAAACGGGCCCCGCACGGCGGGGCCCGCTCCGTTGCCGGGGACGTCAGGCGGAGGCGCGCGCCTTGCGGTAGAGGACCGCGCCCGCCAGCAGGGCGCCCGCGCCGGCCGGCAACACGAGGCCCAGCGGCAGGTCACTGCCGGTGCTGGCGAGTTGGGACTCGGCCTCGGGCTGGGTGACGAACTGCCCGCGCGGCGGGTTGCCCTGCGAGGAGCCGCCCGGCGTCTCGGCGCCGGTGGAGGGCGGCGTGCCCGGGTCACCGGGGCCGCCGGGCCCCTCGGGGCTGCCGGGGTCACCCGGGGTGCCGGGGTCCGGGGGGCCGCCCGGCTGGCCGGGGTTCTCGTGGCCGCCGCCGGGCGGGGTGCCGTGGTCGTCGCCGTAGCCGCCGTTCGGGCAGTCGTTGCCCGTGCCGGGGGTGGCGATGCCGACGACGTCGACGCTGTTGCCGCAGACGTTCACCGGGACGTGGACCGGCGCCTGGACGTGGTTGCCGGAGCCGACGCCGGGCGAGTCACCGGCGTGGCCGTCCGCGTGCGAGCCGCCCCGGCCGTCCTGCTCACCGTGTTCGCCGTGTCCCCCCGACGACGATCCACCATCCTTGTTGTCGCACGCGTTGCCCACCGACGGGTTGAGCACGCCGATGACGTCGACCGTGTTGCCGCAGACGTTCACCGGAACGTGCACCGGCGCCTGGACCGTGTTGCCGGACAGCACGCCGGGCGAGCCGGAAGCGGCGCCCCGGGCGCCGGAGTCGGCGTGAGCGGAGCCGCCCGCGGCGGCGATCACGCCGGTCGCGGCCGCCACGGTCATCAGGCCCTTGCGGGTGATCTGTCGCATGACTGAATACCTGCCTTCGACGTTTTATCGAATTCTTCTCGAATTCCGTTGCAGAAGCGTCGGCCCCGGAGCGCATGGCTCGCGCTCCGGGACCGATGGCTTCGAAACTTCCCTCAGGGAGGGGCGGGCGTCACTGGTTGACGCAGGTGTTGCCGAGGGCGGGGTTCAGCAGCCCGATCACGGAGACCGTGTTGCCGCAGACGTTCACCGGAACGTGGACGGGCACCTGGATGACGTTGCCGGACACGACACCCGGGGAGTGCACGACGGCACCCTGGGCACCCGAGTCGGCGACTGCCAGGCCCGCACCCGCGAGAACCAGACCACCGGTGGCAGCCGCAGCAGCGACGACCTTCTTGATCATCATTCCTCCTAGTTGGCAAAGCGATCCATCGTGCGATCGCATTACCTGTAACGAGGAGGGAGTAATGAGGCTACGAGCTTATCGTCGCATTCACTCTTCCCAGTTGATTTCGCACGCGCGCCCGATTACCGGCGGCGATCCGTATGGGCTCAGGACGCGTCGATGAACCGGTCGAGCACCCGCACGCCGAACTGGAGGCCCTCCACCGGCACCCGCTCGTCCACGCCGTGGAACATGCCCGCGAAGTCCAGCTCCGGCGGCAGTTTCAGCGGCGCGAAGCCGAAGCCGCGGATGCCGAGGTCGTCGAAGGACTTCGCGTCCGTGCCGCCGGAGAGCATGTAGGGGATCGCCTTGGCGGTCGGGTCCTCGGCCAGCAGCGAGGACTGCATGGCCTGCACGAGCGCCCCGTCGAAGGTGGTCTCGACGGCCTTGTCGGCGTGGACGTCCTCACGGCGCACCTTCGGACCGAGGATGCGGTCGAGGTCGGCGAGGAACTCGTCCTCGAACCCGGGCAGGAACCGGCCGTCGACGTGGGCGGTCGCCTCGCCCGGGATGACGTTGACCTTGTAACCGGCGCCGAGCTGGGTGGGGTTGGCCGTGTTGCTCAGGGTCGCGCCGATGAGCTTGGCGATGCCGCCGAGCTTCGCGAGGGTCGACTCCATGTCCTCCGGGTCGAGCTCGGTCCCGAAGGCGTCGCCGAGCTCGTCGAGGAAGGCACGGGTGGTCTTGGTGACGCGCACCGGGAACCTGTGCCGTCCCAGCCGCGCGACGGCCTCCGACAGCTCGGTGATCGCGTTGTCGCGGTGGATCATCGAGCCGTGCCCCGCGGTGCCGGCCACCGTGAGCTTCATCCAGTGCATGCCCTTCTCGGCCGTCTGGATCAGGTACAGCCGCCGCTCCTCGCTCACGGTGAAGGAGAAGCCGCCCACCTCGCTGATCGCCTCGGTGACGCCCTCGAAGAGGTCCGGGTGGTGGTCGACGAGGTGGCGCGCCCCGTACGTGCCGCCGGCCTCCTCGTCGGCGAGGAACGCGAGGACGATGTCGCGCGGCGGCTTGCGCCCGCTGCGCATCCGGTCGCGGACGACCGCGAGGGTCATCGCGTCCATGTCCTTCATGTCGACCGCCCCGCGTCCCCAGACGCATCCGTCGGCGATCTCCCCGGAGAAGGGGTGGTGGGTCCAGTCGTCGGCGTTGGCCGGCACGACGTCGGTGTGGCCGTGGATGAGCAGCGCGGGCCGGGAGGGGTCCTCGCCCTCGATCCGGGCCACCGTGGAGGCGCGGCCGGGGTGGGACTCGAAGATCCGCGGTTCGAGCCCGACCTCGGCGAGCTTCTCGGCGACGTACTCGGCCGCCTTGCGCTCGCCCGGACCCGAGTGGTCGCCGTAGTTGCTGGTGTCGATCTGGATCAGCTCGCGGCAGAGGTCCACGACCTCGTCCTCGCCGGTGACGCTCCTGGCCGTGTCCGTCTCGCTCACGTGCTTCCTCCCGCTGTCACTGCTGGTGGGTCCCCCTCATCCTCCCTCCACGCGCCGCGCTCCCCAAGAGCGCTCCCGGGCTGTCACACCCCGGTCGGGCCGGCGCAGGGGTGTGATCGGCCACCCCCGGAAGCCTGGTAATGTTTACGTCGTCGCCGCGGGGAGAGCCCGCGTGACAGACACCTTGTCCGGGTGGCGGAATGGCAGACGCGCTAGCTTGAGGTGCTAGTGCCCTTTATCGGGCGTGGGGGTTCAAGTCCCCCCTCGGACACACGAAGGCTGAGGGCCGTGACCGCGAGGTCATGGCCCTCCGTCGTTGCCGCGGAAGGTGACCATGACCACGCGTTCCTGCCCGTGCGGGCTCCGCGAGGCCTACGAGGCCTGCTGCGGCCGGTACCACTCGGGCGCCGCCGCGCCCACGGCCGAGGCGCTGATGCGCTCGCGGTACAGCGCGTTCGTGCGCGGGGACGCCGCCTATCTGCTGCGCACCTGGCATCCGCGGACGCGGCCCGGCCGGCTGGAGCTCGATCCGGGGACGCGCTGGACGGGGCTGGAGATCCTGGCGACGAGCGAGGGGTCCGCGTTCCACGCCACCGGAACCGTGGAGTTCCGGGCGTCGTACCGGGGCGGGTCGCTGCACGAGCGGAGCCGCTTCGAGCGGGTCGACGGGGCGTGGGTGTACGTCGACGGGGACTTCCCGGCGTAGCGGGGATCAGGGCGCCAGGATGTCGAGTTCCTGGAGGGCGCCGACCGTGATCTCCCGGGTCAGTTCCTCGGCCCGGGCCGCGTCGCCCGCGCGCACGGCCTCGGCGACCTGGACGTGCAGGGTGACGGCGGCCGGGTCGGGGTCGTCGAACATCACGTCGTGATGCGTGCGGCCGGCCAGCACCTCGGCGACGACGTCGCCGAGGCGGGCGAACATCTCGTTGCCCGACGCGTCCAGGATGACGCGGTGGAAGGCCGTGTCGTGGACGAGGTAGCCCTCCAGCTTGTGGCCCCGTGAGTGGGCGACCATGCCGAGGGCACACTGGGTGAGTTCGGCGCACTGCTCGGCCGTGGCGTGCCGGGCGGCGAGGCCGGCCGCGATCGGTTCGATCGCCGAGCGCAGCACGGTGAGCGAGCGCAGCTGCTGCGGGCGGTCGGCGCCGGCCAGCCGCCAGCGGATGACCTGCGGGTCGTAGACGTTCCACTCGGACTTGGGGCGGACCGTGACGCCGACGCGGCGGCGGGACTCGACCAGGTGCATGGACTCCAGGACGCGGACGGCCTCGCGCATCACGGAGCGCGACACGTCGAAACGCTGGGCGAGTTCGTCGGTGAGCAGGACGCTGCCCGGCGGGTACTCCCCCGCGGTGATCTCGGGGCCGAGGGTGTCCAGAACGCGGCCGTGCAGCCCCCGGCCCGGTGTGCTCATGCACTCAGCGTACGGTGTGGATCACGCAGACAAAAAGTCAGACTTATTAATCACCACCTCTTGTATTCATCTCATCTAATGGGTTTCACTCGCGTCGACATCACGTGTCGACGAAGACAGCAGACAGTGAGGCAGCGATGAACACCCCCCACGTCGTCGTGGTCATGGGCGTCGCCGGTACCGGCAAGACCACCATCGGTCCTCTGCTCGCGGCCCGGCTCGGCGTTCCCTACGCCGAGGGCGACGACTTCCACCCGCAGGCCAACATCGCCAGGATGTCGGCCGGCACCCCGCTCACCGACGAGGACCGCCTTCCCTGGCTGGACGCCATCGGCGGGTGGGCGCACCGGCGGGCCGGGCTCGGCGGGGTGGTCAGCTGCTCGGCGCTGAAGCGGTCGTACCGCGACCGGCTGCGGGCCGCCGCACCGGGCGTGGTCTTCGTGCACCTCACGGGCGACCGCGCGCTGATCGAGGACCGGATGTCGCACCGGCGGGGGCACTTCATGCCCACGGCGCTGCTCGACTCCCAGTTCGCCACGCTCCAGCCCCTGGCGGCGGACGAGGCGGGGGTCGGCGTGGACGTCTCGGGCAGCCCTGCGGAGATCACGGAGCGGGCGTTCACCGCACTCTCCTCGCTCCCCGAGCCCACCCCGTAGCCCTGCCGGCTCCTCCCCTCCCCTACTCACCAACGCAAGGGACAACCCCACCGTGACCAGACTCAGCGTCGAGATGCTGGCAGCGGACGCGCCCGAGCCGATCACCTCGGCCGGCCACGCTCAGCTGGGCATCGCCGTCCTGGCGGGCATCGCCGTCATCGTGCTGCTCATCACCACGCTCAAACTGCACGCCTTCCTGGCGCTGACCATCGGGTCCCTGGCACTCGGCGCGATCGCCGGGGCGCCGCTGGACAAGGTCCTCATCAGTTTCAGCACCGGCCTCGGCACCACGGTCGCCGGTGTCGGCGTGCTGATCGCCCTCGGCGCGATCCTCGGCAAGATGCTCGCCGACTCCGGCGGCGCCGACCAGATCGTCGACACCATCCTGGCCAAGGCCGGCGGGCGGTCGATGCCGTGGGCGATGGTGCTCATCGCCTCCGTGATCGGGCTGCCGCTGTTCTTCGAGGTCGGCATCGTGCTGCTGATCCCCGTGGTGCTGATGGTCGCCAAGCGCGGCAACTACTCGCTGATGCGCATCGGCATCCCGGCGCTCGCGGGCCTGTCCGTGATGCACGGCCTGGTGCCGCCGCATCCCGGTCCGCTGGTCGCGATCGACGCCGTCGGGGCCGACCTCGGCATCACGCTGGCGCTCGGTGTCCTCGTCGCGATACCCACGGTGATCATCGCCGGTCCGGTGTTCTCGAAGTACGCGGCCCGCTGGGTGGACGTCCCCGCCCCCGACCGGATGATCCCGCAGCGTGCCTCCGAGGACCTCGACAAGCGGCCCGGCTTCGGTGCCACGCTCTTCACGGTGCTGCTGCCGGTGATCCTCATGCTGGCGAAGGCGCTCGTGGACATCGTGATCGACGACCCGGAGAACGTGGTCCAGCGCGTCTTCGACGTGATCGGCGCCCCGATGATCGCGCTGCTCGCCTCGGTGCTGGTCGGCATCTTCACGCTGCTGCGGCCGGCCGGCTTCTCCAAGGAGCGCGTCTCGCCGCTCGTCGAGAAGAGCCTCATGCCGATCGCGGGCATCCTGCTGATCGTCGGCGCGGGCGGCGGCTTCAAGCAGACGCTGATCGACACGGGTGTGGGGCAGATGGTCCTGGACGTCTCCGAGGACTGGGCGATCCCCGCGCTGCTGCTGGCCTGGCTCATCGCGGTGGTGATCCGCCTCGCGACCGGGTCGGCGACGGTGGCGACGGTCTCGGCGGCCGGTCTGGTCGCCCCGCTCGCGGCCGACATGTCGACCACGCACGCCGCGCTGCTCGTCCTCGCCATCGGTGCCGGATCGCTGTTCTTCAGCCACGTCAACGACGCCGGGTTCTGGATGGTGAAGGAGTACTTCGGGCTGAGCGTCGGCCAGAACATCAAGACGTGGTCCGTCATGGAGACGATCATCTCGGTGGTGGCCGGGGGGATTGTCCTGCTGTTGTCCCTGGTGTTGTAGGACGCGGGGCGGACGGATGGACGGAGCGGGACGGGCGGCGCCGGCGGTCGCGCCGCCCGTTCCGTGGTTCTGGGTGGGGGTGCGGGGCCGTGGCGGTGCGGGTGTCGGGCGGATGCGGGTGCGTCGTGGCTTGTCGGACCCTCCCCCGCACCCCCGAGCACGAGCCCCGGTGCCGGTGTCCGGCGGCTTCCCCGTGCGTCCTGGCCTGTCGCGCCCTCCCCCGCACCCCCGAGCGCGAGCCCCGGTGCCGGTGTCCGGCGGCTTGCCCGTGCGTGGCTGGTGTCCGGCGGCTTGCCCGTGCGTCGTGGCCTGTCGCGCCCTCCCCCGCACCCCCGAGCGCGAGCCCCGGTGCCGGTGTCCGGCGGCTTCCCCGTGCGTCCTGGCCTGTCGCGCCCTCCCCCG
>NZ_JBHYQH010000004.1:137292-269324 GCF_042746715.1 Streptomyces sp. NPDC058741
CTGGCCTGTCGCGCCCTCCCCCGCACCCCCGAGCGCGAGCCCCGGTGCCGGTGTCCGGCGGCTTCCCCGTGCGTCCTGGCCTGTCGCGCCCTCCCCCGCACTCCCGAGCGCGTTCCTCGTGTCCCTGTCGTCAGGGACGCCACAGTGGGTGGTTGTCGTTCGCCCAGGTGCGGCTCACCGAGCCCGTGCGCATGCCGCGGCGGGACTCCGGGTCCGCCAGGGCCATGCCGATGTGGCCGGCCAGGACGATGCCGAGGGTGAGGGCCAGCCAGTCGTGGACGAACGTCGCGCTGGTGCGCCACAGGAGCGGGGTGAGGTGGGTGAGCCACATCATCAGGCCCGTGCCGAGCAGCACCACGCTCGCTCCGGCGATCCACGCAGCGTAGAGCTTCTGGCCGGCGTTGAACTTGCCCGCGGGCCGGGACGCGGGGCGTCCGTCGCGGCGCAGGGCGGCGCGCAGCCAGGTGCGGTCGTGCGGCCCGAAGCGGTTGAGGCGGCCGAGGTCGGCCCGGAAGGCGCGGGAGGCCAGGCCCGCCAGGACGGGCGCGGGCAGGGCGAGTCCGGCCCAGACGTGCAGGGTGACGACCAGGGCGCGGCGGCCGACGAGTTCGGCGAGCTGCGGGACGTAGAGGCAGGCCGCCGTGGCGAGGCAGACGCCCATCAGGGCGGCCGTGGCGCGGTGGACCCGGCGCTGGACGCGGGTGAAGCGCCGGATCTCCGCCGGCGGTGACTCAACTCGTGGGGGCATCGTCCCGTCCGTTCGAGCGGCCGACCCAGGCGTCGACGTCGTAGCCGCGCCTCTCCCAGTAGCCCGGCCGGACCTCGTCGGTGACGGTGATGCCGGAGAGCCACTTGGCCGACTTGTAGAAGTACATGGGCGCCACGTAGAGGCGGACGGGGCCGCCGTGGGAGTGGCCGAGGTCCTGGTCCCGCATGCGCAGGGCGACGAGGACGTCGGCGCGGCGGGCCTGGTCGAGGGTGAGGCTCTCGGTGTACGCGCCGTCGAAGCAGGTGAAGCGGATGGCTCCGGCGGAGGGGCGCACCCCGGCGGCGTCCAGGAGGCGGGACAGGCGCACGCCCTCGAAGGGGGTGCCGGGGACGCGCCAGCCCGTGACGCACTGGACGTCGCGGACCAAGCGGGTCTGCGGGAGGGCCTTGAGGTCGGCCAGGGTGTAGGTGGTGGGGCGGTCTACGAGGCCGTCGACCGTGAGGCGGTAGGTGTCGGCGTTCTTGCGCGGCACCGACGAGGTGACCGAGTAGTAGCGGAAGCCGCCGCCGTTCGGGAGCAGTCCGGTCAGGCCGGTGGGGTCCTTGTCGGCGGCGCTGCCGAGGAAGCCCTCCAGGCCGCGCTGCAACGGGGGCGCGGCGGCCACGCCGAGTGCGCCCAGGGCGAGCGTGCCGAGGAAGACACGTCGGCCGACCGGGGTGCCGCGCTGCTCGGGGGGTTCGTCGTTCACACCCTCAGGTACGTCCGCGTTCACGGTTTCATTCGAACACCCGCGGTCCCCGGGGTACAGGGATCGCGGGTGCTCGTCAGAGTTCCGTAACCACTCGCGGCGCGGACGGGGTCAGGAGGACGCGGCCTTGTCCAGCTGGAACGCCTCGTTGCCGAGGCCGATCCGGGCGTGCTTCTCGGGGGCGCGGGCGCGCAGCACCAGGCCCAGGACCAGGCCGGCGAGGAGCGCCAGGCCGATGATGCCGGGCAGCGCCCAGCTCAGCGCGGAGCCGGGGCCGGCGCCGACCAGCACCTCGAAGTCCTTCACGGTGTAGCCGGCGATGACCAGCAGGGCGAGGCACGCGAGCGCGGAGGTGACCAGCCGCCAGGCCTGGGCCCGGACGGCGCCGCGGCGGACGAAGAAGACGACGACCGACAGGGAGGCCGCGGCCATCAGGACGATCACGCCGAGGGCGCCGACGTTGCCGAACCAGGTGAAGAGGTGCAGCACGGGCGCGGTCGGGTCGCCGGACGGCTTGTCGTCGGCGATCGCGAAGGCGGTCACGACCACGACGGCGACGGTGGTCTGGAGCAGTGAGCCGGTACCGGGGGCGCCGCTGCTGCCGCTGGTGCGGCCGAAGGCGGCGGGCAGCAGGCCCTCGCGGCCCATGGCGAAGGCGTAGCGGGCGACGACGTTGTGGAAGCTGAGCAGGGCGGCGAACATGCCGGTGACGAACAGGACGTGCAGGACGTCGGTGAAGGTGCCCCCGAGGCGGGACTCGGTGAGGAAGAACAGCAGGCCGGCGCTCTGCTTCTGCGCGGTGCCGACGATCGCGGCGGGACCGGTGGCGACGGTCAGGGCCCAGCTGCTCAGGGCGAAGAAGACGGCGACGCCGCCGACGGCCAGGAACATCACGCGCGGCACGAGCACGTGCGGGCGGCTGGTCTCCTCGGCGTAGACGGGCGCCTGCTCGAAGCCGAGGAACGCGGCGATGCAGAAGCACAGCGCGGTGCCCACGCCCGCGCCGGTGAGGGTGCCGGGGTCGAAGGCGTGCAGCGACAGGCCCTCGGAGCCGGGGTCGGCGAGGGCGGCGACGTCGAAGATCACGACGAGGAGCACCTCGATGACCAGCAGCACCCCGAGCACGCGCGCGTTGACGTCGATCTTCAGCCAGCCGAGCAGGCCGACGGCGACGGCGGCCGCCAGGGCCGGTATCCACCAGGCGACCTCGATGTCGGCGTAGGTGGCGAAGAGGCCGGAGACCTCGAAGCCGAGGATGCCGTAGATGCCGACCTGCAGGGCGTTGTAGGCGACGAGGGCGACCAGGGCGGCGCCGGCGCCGGCGGTGCCGCCGAGACCGCGGGAGATGTACGCGTAGAAGGCGCCCGCGTTGTGAACGTGGCGGCTCATCTCGGCGTAGCCGACGCTGAAGAGGATCAGGACGACGCCGAGGACGACGAAGAGCAGGGGCTGGCCGACGATGCCCATCACCGCGTATGTGGTGGGCATGACACCCGCGACCACCATCAGGGGCCCGGTCGCGGCAAGGACGGACAGGAGCAGTCCGCCGGTGCCGAGCCGGTCGGCGCGCAGGGCGCGCTCCTGCCCCTTGAACGTGCTGATGCCTCCGCCGGAGGCTGACGCGTTCGTGGTCGTCTTCGTGCTCGAACTGTCCGTGGTCATCGGGAGGGCGTCCTCACTGGTCGGGGCCGGGGGGGTCAGGCCGTGCCGAGCGCGCCGTCGCGGGCGGCGGCGAAGGCGGTGTGCGGGTCGCGGTCCGGGTACGACCAGGGCGCCGGGGTGGCGTACGGGCCGATCCGGTGGAACAGGGCGGCGGCCTCGGCGCCGCGCCCCTCGCAGAACTTGGCGTGCGCGAGGAAGTTCAGGTCGATCAGCCGCCGCGGGTGGCCCTCCAGCTCCCACTCCAGCCACCAGTCGAAGGCTGCCTTCATCACCTGACGGGCGCGGCGGCCGGTCCAGTGGCCCGAGGCGGCCGGGGCGGCGGGTTCGTGCCCGGCGGCGGCCAGCACGCGGTAGCGCTCGGCGTGGGCGATGACCGGCAGGATGGCGAGCGGGGAGTCGGCGGGGGCCTGTTCGGCGGCCCAGTTGGCGAAGTCGTAGACCTCGTGCAGGGGGTCGGGGCCGGCCTCGGTACGGCGTCCGGCGAGCCGGGCGACCATCAGGTGGTGGGCGTGGTGGTGGTCGGGGTACCGGCAGCGGACCTGCTCGAAGGCCCGGACGGCGTCCTGGTCGGTGCCGGCCGCGCACTCCAGCATGAGCAGCCCGAGCCAGGGGGTGGGGTCGGCCGGGACGAGGGCCGCGGCGTCCCGGCAGGCCTCACGGGCACGGGCCGGTCCGCCCTTGCCGCGCAGGGCGCGCCGGACCTCGGCGACCGCGAGCAGGACACGGGCGTCGGCGGACTCAGGCTCGGCCAGCAGCCACTCGCGCGCCCAGGCGGCGGTGTAGCGCTCGCGTGCGAGGACGGTGACGCGGTGGCCGCGCCGGTCCCAGTCGTCCCCGGTGTGCACCAGCAGGGAGCGGGCGTTCTGCCAGCGGCCCTGCGCCAGGGCGGCACGCGCGGCGACGAGCTCGGTGTCGTCGAGTGCCTCGTCGAAGGACTGCGCCGGACGTCTGCGGCCGCGGCCGAGGCGAGGCGGGGGTGGGGGCACCGCTGGTCTTCCTCACGCGCTGTTCTGGTGTTCCGGCTCACGGCGGTGGGGGCGCGGATGCGCAGTGCCATGAAATGATCACGGACAGCCAAACCCCCGCCAACGGTTCACGTCAAGGGCCACCCGGGCGTTACACGCGTCAACTGGCGTCATTCGTGAGGTTGCCGTGATGGAAGGGACCCAAGAGGAGCCTGTGAGCGGCGTCCGACTTTTCCCTTTCATCTCTGTGATGTACGTCATAGCGTGACCCGGAGGCACCCCCGACGATGGGCAGGACGTACGGGGCGCCGGGCGGAGCCGGCCGGTACAGTCGGCCCCTGCGCAACCGTGACCCGGCCTGACGATCGAGGTACACCGCGTGTCGGTCCCCGTTCTCGTGCTCGCCCTGAGTGCCGCCTGCTGTCTGGGCTTCGGATTCGTCCTCCAGCAGAACGCGGCCCGACGGGCTCCCCTGAGCGACTTCCTCTCCGTCCGGCTGCTGATCGACCTGGTGAAGGTGCCGCGCTGGCTCGGCGGCATCGCGCTGATGGTGGCCGGCATGGCGCTGGGCGCCGCCGCGCTCGGCCAGGGGGAGCTGTCCCTGGTGGAACCGCTGCTCGCGACGAACCTGCTCTTCGCGCTCGCCCTCTCCCGCAGACAGACCCGGCAGCCGCTGGGCCGCCAGGGCTGGGCGGGCCTGCTGCTGCTGGGCGGCGGGGTGACCGCGTTCATCGTGGCCGGTCAGCCGCAGGGCGGCGGCGCGACCGCCGGTCCGGTGCGGCAGTGGCTCATCATGGGCGCCATGATCGGGCTCGCCCTGCTGCTCACGGCCCGCGGCAAGCGCTCCCGGCTGAGCTCCGGCCCGGTGCTGCTGGCCCTGGCCGCCGGGCTGCTCTACGGCGTGCAGGACGCGCTGACCCGGGTGAGCGGGCAGACGTTCTCCGAGGGCGGCCTCACCGGGCTGCTCACCGGATGGCAGCCGTACGCCGTCGTCGCGCTCGGCGTGGCGGGGCTGGTCCTGGTGCAGAGCGCGTTCGAGACGGCGTCCCTGCGCGCGTCGCTGCCCGCCCTGACCGCGGCGCAGCCGCTCGCCGGGATCGTCTGCGGCGTCGGTTTCCTCGGCGACCGGCTGCGGACCGACACGATGGCCCTGGCCTGGGAGTCCGCCGGGCTCCTGGCCGTGGTCGCCGGCATCGTGCTGCTGGGCCTGCACCCGGCGATGCCGCAGGGATCGGCGACGCCCGTGCCGGCGGCGCGGCTGCGGACCCAGTGACCCCGGCGTCTCGCGGGCTGCTTGGATGAGGGCATGAGCGCCGCTGAGGAGATCCTCGACATCGTCGACGCCGACGACCGGGTCGTCGGGCAGGCCCCCCGGGGCGAGGTCTACGCCCGGGGCCTGAGGCACCGCTGCGTCTTCGTCCAGGCCCGGGACGCCGGGGGCCGGATCTTCGTGCACCGGCGGACCCCGGTCAAGCTGGTCTTCCCCTCCCTGTACGACATGTTCGTCGGCGGCGTGGTCGGCGCGGGCGAGTCCTACGACGAGGCGGCCCTGCGCGAGGCCGAGGAGGAACTGGGCGTGACCGGCCTGCCCCGGCCGCGGTACCTGTTCAAGTTCCTCTACGACGACGGCGCCGGGCGGAGCTGGTGGTCGGCGGTGTACGAGGTCCGCTGCGCGCTGCCCGTGCGGCCGCAGACCGAGGAGGTGGACTGGCACGACTTCCTGCCCGAGGACGAGGTGGAGCGGCGCCTCCGGGACTGGGAGTGGGTGCCCGACGGGCTGGCGGCGTACCGGCGGCTCAGGGCCTTCCGGCCGGCGGGCTGAGGACCGGGCGCGCCGGGCGGCCGGGTAGGGTCGCGCACGTGATCGAGTTCGTACGGAACCTCCGGTTGTGGTTCGCGCCCGGCGAGGTGCGGCGGGAGGGCGAGACGCCCGACTACCGGTTCTCGCTGGCGAACGAACGCACCTTCCTGGCCTGGCTGCGCACCTCCCTCGCCCTGGTCGGCGGCGGCTTCGCCGTGGACCAGTTCCTGCCGGACCTGCGCTGGGGCTGGCGGGTCGGACTGGCGCTCGCGCTGCTGGCCGCGGGCGTGCTGTGCTCCCTGCGGGCGGTCAACCACTGGCTGCGCTGCGAGCAGGCCATGCGCCGGGGCGAGGATCTGCCGGTGTCCCGGTTCCCGGCGCTGCTGAGCCTGGTCGTCGCCGTCGTGGCCGTCGCCATGGTTCTCGTGGTGCTCCTGGGATGGGAGGCGTGAGGGCCGCGGTGGGCCGGCGGCCGGACCCCGACCGCGACCCCGGGCTCCAGCCCGAGCGGACCCGGCTCGCCTGGCGGCGTACGACGCTGTCGGCCACGATCGTCGCGCTGCTGGCCGTGCGGGCGGCGCTGCAGGGCGGGGCGTCGGCGACCGGCATCCTCGCCTGCGCCCTGACCTGTGTCGTGTGGCTGGGCTTCCTGGGCGTGGCCCACCGCCGCATCCGTGCCCTGGCGGCCACGGCGAGCCCGGCCGGGCTCGCGCCCCGGCACGCCACGGCGGCGGTGCTGTGCGCGGTGGCCATGGCGGCGTGCGGGGCCGGCGTCGTGCTCTGACACGGAGCACCCGGGCGTCAGTCCCACGCGTCGAAGAGCATTCCGCCCAGGTGGTGACGCCGTGGGGGCGCACCCGGCGCCACTCGGCCCGGATCAGGACCGTGGTGTCGACCGTGGTGTCGACCTCGATGTGGAGCGGAAGCGTGAGCCGTGCGCGGTCGAGCACGGCGAACCCCTGATCGGTGAAGGCGCGGGCCCATGGGTGCGGTGCGAGGAACTCGTCGGTTCACCCGTCCCGGCGTTCCCGGGCGGACGCGATCCAGGGTGGTGGGCGTGGCACAGGACGACGTACTCGCCGCCCCCGACGTCGGTGACCGTGGTGTGGAAGGAACGGGGGCACGCCTGTTCCTCGACCTCGCGCGCCCGGCCCCGGGCGGCCCCGGCCGCCGCGTACAGCGCCGCCCGGAACGCCCGCGGGTCGGTCTCCGGCAGCGGCCCGTCCTCCGGCCGGAAGAAGCCCGTGGCGCCGCGCGGCAGGGTGAACGCCGCGTCCTGGTCTGCGGTCACGGGGGCATTCTGCCGGGGGTACCGCTGCCGGCGTCGCGGCGGTGCCCCCTACTCCGGTGCCTCTCCCTCGGCCTCCCAGTCCACCGTCACCACGATCTTGCCGCGGGTGCGGCCCTCCTGGTTCAGCCGGTGCGCGTCCGCCGCCCGCTCCAGCGGGAACGTCTCGTCGACGTGCACGCTCACCACGCCCTGTTCCGCGAGGCCGGCCAGCCGCTCCAGGTCCTCGGCGTCGGGGCGGACGAAGTAGTAGCGGCCGCCGTAGTTCACCACGCCGTTGTCGGCGATCGACACCAGGCGGCCCTCGGGGGCCAGGAGGTTCGCGGAGACCTTCAGCGCCTCCCCGCCGACCGTGTCGAACACCGCGTCCACGCCCTCCGGCGCCAGACCGCGCACGCGCTCGCCCAGGCCCTCGCCGTACGCCACCGGCTCCCCGCCGAGGCCCCGCACGAAGTCGTGGTTGCGCTCGCTCGCGGTGCCGATGACCCGGGCGCCGAGGTGGATGCCGAGCTGTACGGCGACCGAGCCGACGCCACCGGCCGCGGCGTGCACCAGGAGCGTCTCGCCCCGCCTCACCCGCAGCACCCTCGTCAGCACCTGGTAGGCGGTGAGCCCGACCAGCGGCAGCCCGGCCGCCTCCTCCCAGGAGAGGTTGCGCGGCTTGCGCGCGAGGGTGCGCACCGGCGCGGCCACGTACTCGGCGAACGTGCCGCGGGACAGGAAGTCCTCGCGGACGTAGCCGATGACCTCGTCCCCCACGTCGAACTCCGAGACGGCCACCCCGGGCCGCACGACCACGCCCGAGACGTCCCAGCCGGGCACCACGGGGAAGACCGGGGCGAGAACGGGGTCGAGGTAGCCCTCCCGGGCCTTCCAGTCGACGGGGTTCACGGCCGCCGCCCGCACCTTCACCAGCACGGCGTCCGGGCCGACCTTCGGATCGCGCACCTCCCCGAACGCCAGCACCTCGGGTCCGCCGTACCGTGAGTAGCTGATCGCCTTCATGGCTCCGACCCTCCGGGCTGCGGGTGCGGGGTGCAAGCCGGATGGCCTGAACGGAGCGGCCGGGCACTCCCCGGCGCCGCGCGGCCGGGACCGGCGGCCTATCGTGGCCCCGATCACGTTTCGGTCCCGCTCTGGACGACATACCGACCGGTCGGCATCATGAGTCGGGAACGGTTCACCTGCCCGGAGGAGTGACGCATGAGCACCGACCACCCGCCCGGACTCGATCTCGACCGGCTGCGCGGCCTGCTCGACCGGGAGCGGCCCGGCCTGGTCGGCGGCCCGCTGTCCGGCCGGCTGGTCGAGGGCGGACGGTCCAACCTCACCTACGCCGTCGCGGACGGCACCCACCGGTGGGTCGTGCGCCGGCCCCCGCTCGGACACGTCCTGGCCACCGCGCACGACATGAAGCGCGAGCACCGGGTGATCAGCGCCCTGCACCCGACCGCCGTGCCGGTGCCGCGGCCGGTGCTGCTGTGCGAGGACGAGGAGGTGCTCGGAGCGCCCTTCTACGTGATGGAGTTCGTCGAGGGCACCCCCTACCGCACCGCCGACCAGCTGCTGCCGCTCGGACCGGAGCGGACCCGGGGCGCGGTGCTGAACCTCGTCGACACACTGGTCGAGCTGCACGCCGTGGCCCCCGAGGCGGTGGGCCTCGCGGACTTCGGGCGGCCCGAGGGCTTCCTGGACCGGCAGCTGCGGCGCTGGGGCAAGCAGCTCGACGCCTCCCGCAACCGCGACCTGGACGGCATCGACGAACTGCACGCCGCCCTCGGGCGCGAGCTGCCCCGCTCCCCCGCACCGGCCGTCGTGCACGGCGACTACCGCCTGGACAACGTCCTCATCGGGGAGGACGACCGGATCGAGGCGATCCTCGACTGGGAGATGTCGACCCTCGGCGACCCGCTCACCGACCTCGGCCTGCTGGTGATGTACAGCATGCCGCTCGGCATGCCCGAGTCCCCCGTGTCCACGACCGCCGAGGCCCCCGGGCACCCGGCACCGTCCGAACTCATCGAGCGGTACGCCGCGCACTCGGGGCGCGACGTCTCCGCGGTCTCCTGGTACACGGCGTTCGCCTGGTTCAAGCTCGCCGTGATCCTCGAGGGCATCCACTACCGCTACACGCTGGGCCAGACGGTCGGACGCGGCTTCGACCGCATCGGCGACCTCGTGCCCGTCTTCGTCCGGCACGGGCTGACCACGCTCCACGAAGGCCTCCAGGAGGGCTGATCCGCATGGACTTCGCTTTCGACGCGCGCACCGAAGAGCTGCGCGCCAGGCTCCTCACCTTCATGGACGAGCACGTCTACCCCGCCGAGGCCGTCGCGCACGAGCAGCACGCCCTGCTCGACTCGCCGTGGGAGACCCCGGCGATCGTCGAGGAACTGAAGGCCGAGGCCCGCCGGCAGGGGCTGTGGAACCTCTTCCTGCCGGACTCCGCCTACGGGGCAGGGCTCACGAACCTGCAGTACGCGCCGCTCGCCGAGATCATGGGCCGCTCACCGCAGCTGGCGCCGACGGTGACGAACTGCGCCGCCCCCGACACCGGGAACATGGAGGTGCTCACCCAGTTCGGCGACGAGCAGCAGCGCAAGCAGTGGCTGGAGCCGCTGCTCGCGGGCGAGATCCGCTCGGCGTTCGCCATGACCGAGCCGGACGTGGCCTCCTCGGACGCCACCAACATCACCACGCACATCGAGCGGGACGGCGACGAGTACGTCATCACCGGCCGCAAGTGGTACATCTCCGGGGCGATGCACCCCGACTGCAGGATCTTCATCGTGATGGGCAAGACCGACCCCGACGGGGAGGACATCCGCCGCCAGCAGTCCATGGTGCTGGTCCCCCGGGACACCCCCGGCGTCACCGTCCGGCGCGCCATGCAGGTGTTCGGCTACGAGGACCACTTCCACGGCGGTCACGCCGAGGTCGTCTTCGACCACGCGCGCGTGCCGGTGTCGAACCTCGTCGGTGAGGAGGGCGGCGGTTTCGCCATCGCGCAGGCGCGGCTGGGCCCCGGGCGGATCCACCACTGCATGCGGCTGATCGGCATGGCCGAGCGGGCGATCGAGCTCATGTGCCGGCGGGCGGTGTCCCGGACGGCGTTCGGCAAGGCGCTGGGGCAGCAGGGCGTGGTGCACAACTGGATCGCCGACGCGCGGGTGACGGTGGAGCAGCTGCGGCTGCTGGTGCTGAAGACCGCGTGGCTGATGGACACGGTGGGCAACCGCGGGGCGCACACCGAGATCCAGGCGATCAAGATCGCCACGCCCCGGGCGGTGGTGGACATCCTCGACCGGGCGATCCAGCTGCACGGCGCGGGCGGGGTGAGCCAGGACTTCCCGCTGGCGGAGCTGTACGCGGGGGCGCGGACGCTGATGATCGCGGACGGGCCGGACGAGGTGCACCAGCGGTCGCTGGCGCGGCGGGAGCTGAAGCGGTACGTGTGAGCCGGGGCGGGGGCGACGGGGGCGGCCGCCCCCGTCGCCCGCGTTCAGGGACGCAGGGCGCGCAGCAGCAGGTCGGCCAGGTGGTCGGCGACCTGCTGGGGGCTGAGCGGGCCGTCCGGGCGGTACCAGGTGGACAGGTGGTGGACCGAGCCGAAGTGGTAGTCGACCACCAGGTCAGCCGGAGTGGCCCGGGAGAAGACGCCCGCCTCCTGGCCCTCCTCGATGAGCGCGCGGAAGCGCTCGTGGTAGCGCCGGCGCTCGGCTCGGACCTGCTTGTTCTTCTCGGGGCTCAGGTGGTGCATCGAGCGCCAGAAGATCATCGCGTCGTCGAGGTTGTCGATGGTGGTCACGACGACGTCAGCGGCGGCGGCCCGCAGCCGCTTCTCGACCGGCTCGTCGGCGCCCGCGACGGCGTCCAGCCGCTCCTGCTGGATGCGCAGCACGCGCGCGTACACCTCGTGCAGCAGATCGTCCTTGGAACCGAAGTAGTGGTACAGCGCGCCCTTGGTGACCCCGGCCGCCTCGACGATCTCCTGCACCGAGGTGCGGTCGTAGCCCTGCTCGGCGAAGAGCCGGGTGGCGGCGGCCAGGAGCCGCTGCGGGACGGGGGTGCCGTCCGAGTCCGTGGTCCTGGGCACTGCCGCCACCTGCCTTTCCGTTCTGCTGTCAGTTGCCCTGCGTGCGGGAACGCAGTTCCCGACGGAGGATCTTCCCACTGGCCGTCTTCGGCAAGTCCGGCAGGATCTCCACCTGGCGCGGGTACTTGTAGGCGGCCAGTCTCTCCACCCCGCTGGGCGTCGGTGAGCAGGGCGAGCCAGGGTTTGGCGGCGTAGCGGGACCCGGTCACCGGGTGGCCTCCCACTGCTGCTGGATGCGGTTCATGCCGGTCAGCCAGCGGTCGGGATCACCCGCCCGGGCCTGGTGGTACGCGGCGACCTCGGGGTGCGGCAGGATCAGGAACCGGTCGTCCTCGATGCCCTTGAGCAGCGCGTCCGCCACCGCCTCCGGCTCGATGGCGGTCGGCTGCAGCACCAGGTCGCCGGCGCTGCCGGTGGCGGCCAGCATGTCGGTGCGCACGCCCTGCGGGCAGATCGCGTGCACCTTCACGCCCCGGTGACGGTACGTCAGCGACAGCCACTCGGCGAAGGCGAGCGCCCCGTGCTTGCTGACGGCGTAGGGCGCGGCCCCGATCATGGTGAGCAGTCCGGCGGCGGACACGGTGGAGACGAAGCGTCCGCTGCCACGCTCCAGCCAGGCGGGGAGCAGGGCGTGGGCCGCGCGCACGTGGGCCATGACGTTCACGTCCCAGGAGGCGGCCCAGGCGTGCTCGTCCAGCGGCCCGTCGGCGGCGCCGCCCTCGAAGCCGACCCCGGCGTTGGCGCAGTAGACGTCGACGGTCCCGTCGAGCGCGTCGCGGGCTTCGGTGAGGATCGCGGAGGCGTCGCCGGGCACGGCCGTGCCCCCGACCTCGTCGGCGGTGCGCCTGGCCCGCTCGGCGTCCAGGTCGTTGACGACGACCCGGGCCCCCTCGGCGGCGAAGCGCCGGGCGAGCGCGGCTCCGATACCGCCCCCGGCGCCCGTGACAACGACCCCGGCTCCTTGAAAGGCTCCCACCATCGGTCTCCTCAGTCGCGGTGTGGCAATGGCGTCAGACTAACCGGTCGGTATGTTTCAAGGAAGAGGGTGGCGCAGCACCCTACGGGCGCGGGGAACCGCACGCCCAGCCCCATCCGAACGGCACACGACGGATCACGGAGGCCACCTCATGCACCCCTCCAGGCGAGGCTTACTGGCAACGGCCACAACGGCCGTCACCCTGCCCGCCATCACCGCGGCGACAGCAGAGCGCCACCGGAAGCCGCGCACCGGCTTCGAGAACCTCGCGGCGTCCGGCTACGAGGTCCTGCGCGGTCAGCGCGTCGGCGTGGTCACCAACGCCACCGGCGTCACCCGCGACGTCCGCCACATCGTCGACGTCATGCACGCGGACGACCGCGTCGACCTCACCGCCGTCTTCGGCCCCGAGCACGGCTTCCGCGGTACCGCGCAGGCGGGCGGCTCCGAGGGCCGCTACGACGACCCGGCGACCGGGCTGCCCGTCTACGACACGTACCTCAAGAGCGGCCGGCCGCTCGCGGACGTCTTCGCCGCCTCCGGTGTGGACACGGTCGTCTTCGACATCCAGGACGCCGGCGCACGCTTCTACACGTACATCTGGACCCTGTACGACTGCATGGAGGCCGCCGCGCTCGCCGGGAAGCGGTTCGTGGTCCTGGACCGGCCCAACCCGGTCACCGGCCGGGCGGCCCTCGGACCGGTCCTGCACCGGGAGTTCGCCTCGTTCGTCGGACGGCAGCCCGTCTCCCAGGCCCACGGGATGACCGTCGCGGAGCTGGCGCTGCTGTTCAACGGCGAGTTCCTGACGGAGCCGGTGCCGCTGGAGACGGTGGCGATGTCGGGCTGGCGGCGCTCGGACTTCTTCGACGCCTCCGGGCTGCCGTGGGTGCCGCCGAGCCCGAACATGCCGACGCCGGAGACGGCCCTGGTGTACGCGGGGACCTGCCTGTTCGAGGGCACGAACCTGTCGGAGGGGCGTGGCACGACCCGTCCCTTCGAACTGCTCGGCGCGGAGGGCCTCGGCGGGAGCTGGGCGGCCGGGGCGAACGCCCTCGGACTGCCCGGGGTGCGCTTCCGGGAGGCCTACTTCACGCCCACCTTCTCCACGTTCCAGGGGAAGACCGTGGGCGGGGTGCAGCTCCATGTGCACGACCGTGAGGTGTTCGACCCGGTGCGCACGGGGATCGCCCTGCTGGTGACGGCCAGGAAGGCGTGGAGCGGCTTCGCCTGGCGACCCGACCACTGGATCGACAAGCTCACCGGCTCCGCGCGGGTGCGCACGATGATCGACGCGGGTGCGGACACCGACGAGGTCGTGGCCGGGTGGCAGGAGGAACTGGCGGCGTTCCGCAGGATGCGGCGCGCCTATCTGCTCTACCGCTGACCGTCCCGGCGGCGGGAGGCCTGCGCCGCCCCGCCGCCGGACCGGCTCGCCGCGGTGCACGGCGCCGTGGCTCCAGGGCGCGGTCGTGTGGTCCTTCGCCTGCTTGTTGTTCCGGGAGACGTAGTAGTCCTGGTCCATGGAGCCGGGATGGGCGGGGGGCGGGGTGTGGTCGGCCGGGTTGGCCGCCGGGTCCCAGCCCCGCCACTCGTACGCCGACCGCGTCCAGGCCGGGAACTCGGCGTCGACGCCGCTCGCGCGGAACGGGTTGTCGCCGCTGTTGCAGTACGCGGTGTGCTCGGAGTCGGCGTAGAACCAGGTGAAGGTGAAGTTGATGTGCCGCACCGCCTTCTGGAACGCCTCGGGCCCCTCACGAACTCCGGGTCGTTCAGCATCTGCAAGCCGATGATGGAGTCGGCCTCGTGCGGGAAGGACGAGCGCAGGGTGGTGGAGGCGACCTTCTTGCCGCCGACCGTGGCGCGGTACCG
The DNA here is from genome assembly GCF_042746715.1 of Streptomyces sp. NPDC058741. Taxonomy (NCBI): domain Bacteria; kingdom Bacillati; phylum Actinomycetota; class Actinomycetes; order Kitasatosporales; family Streptomycetaceae; genus Streptomyces; species Streptomyces sp. NPDC058741. The sequence goes on from NZ_JBHYQH010000004.1 coordinate 151,410, forward strand.
GACGGGTCCGTACCGGGTGCGCCAGACCCGCATGGTGTACGAACCGGCCGCGGTGCCGTCGGCGACGGTGGGCTTCCAGGCGTTCTTCCGCTCGACCTTCTCCATAGGCGTGCAGGTCTTCTTGTCCCGGACGATCGTCACGTCGTCGTGCCCGGCGGGCCGGACGGTGGAGGCGACCCGGTCGGCGGGGACGCCGAAGGAGGCGTCGTCGAAGAAGGTGCTGATCTTGCCGTCGGTGAGGCCCGTGTACCCCGTGGCGAGGGCCGCGTAGGAGCCGAGCTGGTCCTCTGCGTGCTCGGGCCGGGTGCCGAAGGGCTGGTTGAGGAGGATCTGGGCGAGGGTGGCGTTGCCGTTCCGGCCCGGCGGGAGAACGTCCGAACACTGTTTCCCACAGCGGTCGTTCGCGGTGGCCGTGACCTGCGGGGTCCCTGTTTCCGAGGCGGCCGCCGGGGCAAGCGGCGACAAGAGACCTGCGATGAGGCGCATATCGAGGCGGTCTTCAGGAACCCGGGGATTCCGCGGGGAGTTCTCATTCCGCCGAGCACGTGACGTGGGGCGCGCCGGGGCATGGGGGCTCCTCCCGAGGGAGGTGGGCGGGACGTTACCGCCGCTGTCCCCGCAGTTGAAGATGAACAAGCGTCACTTCCCGGAGACGACGCAACAGGCTGACAGAAGCAGAGCAGTTGCGCGACGGGCCTCTCCGGGGGCTTATGGAGGCCATTTGAAATCGGATGGAGCCGATTCGCTTGTCGATACGTCTACTCGGCGACGTCCTTACGACGACGCCGAAGTAACCGGATTACAGGTGCAGGTGTGACGGAGGTGCAGGACGATGGCCGGTTTCCGGAGTCTGGCGAGACAGGTCCGAGATCCGCGGTGCGATCTGGCCTTGCGGCGGTATTCGCTGCGCAAGTGCCTCGAGCGGTTCGCCCCCTACGGGCACAGGGCGACCTGGGACCATCTGTGCTCCCGGGCGGGGTTCGGCCCCGAGGACCGCTCCCCCGATCCGGTGCGGCTCGTGGCCGCACTGGACGAGCTGGAGGAGGCGCGGGCCGTGTGGCTGGCCTACGAGGTCGAGTTCGCCGAGCGCCGTAAGAAGGAGAAGTACGACGGACTGCGCAGGCCGGGCAGTGTGGACGACTGGCACCGGCTGACCTGGGGTGGTTTCGGTGTGGCGTGGTGCGACGATCCGGCGGTCCATCCCCGTGGGCCGCTGGCCGAGGTGCTGCGCCGGCTGATCACCGCCCTGGAGCACCAGCCGGGCTCCGGGTGCCCGGTGTGCGGCGGGCACCAGCTCGTCTGGAGGTACGACCTGGACCACGAGCCGTCGGCGGGCCCGGTCTGCACGGACTGCGGGATCCTGGTTCCGCGTCCCGTGCTCACGTCCGAGGCGCTGGCGGACGCCAGGCGGGTGAGGATGCTGGTGTCGGCTTGACGGACGCGGGTGCGCGGGGGGTGCGCCGGGGACGCCGCACCCCCACTGGGAGGACCGTCCTGCACCATCGGGTCATGGTGCAGGTGTGTCTCAACGGTCCGCGGACGGCCGCCGACGGCACGGCGGTGCCGCTGACGCCGGAGACCCTCGCCGACTCGGCCGCCGCAGCGGTCACGGCCGGGGCGACGGACGTCCATGTCCATCCGAAGACGCCGTGCGGTCGGGACACGCTGTCCCCGCGGGTGCTCACGGAGACGCTGTCGGCGCTTCGCGCGCGGGTGACGGTGCCGGCCGGCGCCAGACGGCCCCCGGACGCCGGGCGGCCGGTAGCGAGACGCACACGCACGCGGCGGGGGGTGCCCGCCCGCAGCGGTCGGCGCGTCGACGAACAGTCAGCCGTGACGCAACCCCATCGCGCCGATCCGAGGACGGACACCCCCCGGCACGGCCCCGGCCCACCCCACACGAAGACATGCAAACCGCACCCCCACCGAACCAGCCGCGGGCCCCCTACCCCCGCCCCCGTTCGACCATCAGCCGCGACCCCGCCCGGCTCTCGCCGAAGACGTCCCCCGGGTTGGACAGGACGCAGGTGTCGAGGGAGAGGCAGCCGCAGCCGATGCAGTCGGTGAGGTGGTCGCGCAGACGGTTGAGCTGCTTGATGCGCTCGTCCAGTTCGGCACGCCACGCCTCCGACAGATGCGCCCAGTCCTCCCGGGTCGGCGTCCGCTCCTCCGGGAGCTGCGCCAGCGCCTCCCGGATCGTCGCCAGCGGGATGCCCACCCGCTGCGCCGCCCTGATGAACGCCACCCGCCGCAACGTGTCCCGCGAGTACCGCCGTTGATTACCGGAGGTGCGCCGGCTGCTGATCAGGCCCTTGGACTCGTAGAAATGCAGTGCGGACACCGCCGCCCCGCTGCGCGCCGACAGCTGTCCGACCGTGAGTTCATGGATCTTCTCTGAAATCTGGGGCACCCCTCGAACCCTACCCAGTGGCCGTTGACACAGCCCGCACGACCGACCATACTAAGCAGTTGCTTAGAGATGCGGCGCGAAGGCGCGGACCCCGTACACGAGAGGCCGGAACGACATGGCAGAGCCGAGGATCTTCACCTCCGTCGACGACCTGAAGTCGGCGATCGGCGAGCAGCTGGGCCACACCGACTGGCTCGAGATCGACCAGAAGCGGATCGACCTCTTCGCGGAGGCCACCGGTGACCACCAATGGATCCACGTGGACCCGGAGAAGGCCGCGCAGGGCCCCTTCGGCACGACCATCGCGCACGGGTACCTGACCCTGTCGCTGCTGCCCCTCTTCGGCCCCCAGCTGATCTCCGTCGAGGGCGTGCGGATGGGCGTCAACTACGGGACGAACAAGGTCCGTTTCCCCGCCCCCGTCCCCGTCGGCTCCCGTCTGCGGGCCACCGCGCAGATCACCGGCGTGGACGACGTCCCCGACGGCGTCCAGGTCAGCGTCGTCTTCACCGTGGAACGCGAGGGCGGCGACAAGCCCGTCTGCGTCGCCGAGTCCGTCGCGCGCTACTACTTCTGAGCCACGCCCCTGCTCGGGAGCCGGGCCCCTACTCGGGAGCCACGTCCCGCGAGGCCCCGGCCCCGCCCCCGGCCCCCACCATCCGCAGCACGAGGTCGGCGTACAGCGCGCCGACCTCCTCCGGCGTGCGGGGCCCGCCGACGTTGAACCACCGCGCCACGTCGATGCAGAGCGACAGCACGGCCAGCGTCGTCCCGTGCACGTCGATGACGTCGAAGTCGCCCGACCGCACGCCCTCCTCGATGATGCCGCGCACCTCCGCGTCGACCTGGCGCCGCAGTCCGAGGATCTCGGCCCGCGCGTCGGGGCCGAGCGAGTCGAGCTCGTACTGCACCACCCGCGCGGTCGTCCGTCCGCCCGCGTGCCAGCGGACGAAGGAGCTCACCGCGTCGGCGAGCCGCTCGGTCGGGGTGCCCTCGCGCCGGGACGCCGTCCGCAGGATCTCCAGGGCCTTCTCGTGCCCGATCCTGCTGATGCGGTGCAGCAGCTCTTCCTTGGTCTTGTAGTGGATGTAGAGCGCGGCCGGGCTCATCCCTGCGCGGCCCGCGATGTCACGGGTCGTCGTGGCGTGGTAGCCACGCTCGGCGAAGGCCTCCACCGCGGCGATCAGCAGCCGCCGCGCCGCGTCGGGCGTGACCTCGCCCCACGCCTGCGCCTCGCCGCCGGCCGTCTCCTCCGCCGTACTCATCACGCGCCCCTCTCCACTGGCAGGGGCACCACCATACCGCCGAAGGTGAGCGAGCGCTTAGCGAGGCCGCTCGTCCCCGTCCACTCAGTGCTTGTCGAAGGGGGCGTAGGAGGGCGCCGCCGCCCCCGGACCCTCCTGCCGGTCCCGGATGACCTTGGCCAGGGTGAAGGAGGAGGTGACCAGGTACAGGACGGCGACGGCGAGGAAGCCCCGCACCCAGGCGTCGGCGCTCAGCCGGTAGATGCCGATGGCGGTCGCCGCCATGGCGACGGCGAAGGAGGCGACGGCCTGGCCGTAGAAGGCGGCCGTGTTCTGCTGCTTGCCCGGTGTCTCACTCATGGGCCCCAGCTTCGACGGGCGTGGCCCGCACCACATCCGCCGAGATACTCAGCCGCGTACTCAGAAAGGAGGCCCGGCGCCGCGCCCCCCGCGTCAGAACGCCGAAAATCCCGTCAGTGCCCGCCCGATGACCAGCTTCTGGATCTGACTCGTGCCCTCGTAGAGGGTCATCACGCGGGCGTCGCGCAGCAGTTTGCCCGCCGGGTACTCGTCGATGTAGCCGTAGCCGCCGAACACCTGCAGCGCGTTGTTCGCGGCGCGCACGGCCGCCTCCGAGGCGAACAGCTTGGCCTTGGAGGACTCCACGGCGAACGGCCGCCCCCGGTCGACGAGGTCCGCGACCCGCCAGGTCAGCAGCCGGGCGGCGTCGACGTCCACGGCGATGTCGCTGATCAGTTCCTGGACCAGCTGGTGCCCGGCGATGGCCTTGCCGAACTGCTCGCGCTCCCCCGCGTACCGCACCGCCGCGTCCAGGGCGGCCTGGGCTATGCCGACGCAGCCCGCGGCGACCGACATCCGGCCCTTGGCGAGGGCGGACATGGCGATCGAGAACCCCTTCCCCTCCTCCCCGAGCAGCGCGGAGGCCGGCACACGGACGCCTTCGAGGACCAGCTCGGCCGTGGCCTGGCCGCGCAGCCCGAGCTTGCCGTGGATGGTGCGGCGGGTCAGGCCGGGGGTGTCGGTGGGGACGAGGAAGGCGGAGACGCCCTTGTGCCCGGGGGCGTCCGTCGAGCGGGCGAAGAGCAGGACGACGTCGGCCCAGGTGCCGTTGGTGATGAAGATCTTGGTGCCGTCGAGAACGTAGTCGCCGCCGTCCCGCACCGCCCGCGTCGCGAGGCCGCCCGCGTCCGAGCCGGTGCCGGGCTCGGTGAGGCCGAAGCAGCCGACCGACTCGCCGGACGTCAGCCCCGGCAGCCACCGCCGCTTCTGCTCCTCGCTCCCCCAGGCGGCGAGGGTCTTGGCGACGAGTCCGAGCGAGACCGAGACGATCCCGCGCACGGACGAGTCGCCCCGGCCCAGCTCCTCGGTGACCAGGCAGTACGCGAGATGGTCACCGCCGCAGCCGCCGTACTCCTCGCCGATCGTCAGGCCCAGGAAGCCGACCTCGCCGAGCTTCCTCACGATCGACCGGTCGACCTCCTCGGCCCGGTCCCAGGCGACGGCGTGCGGGGCGATCTCACGCTCCACGAAGTCACGGGCGAGCTGTCGGACGGCGGTCTGCTCCTCGCTGAGCTCCAGGTTCACCACGGGCACCCCACTTGGAAGCGGTACATTTAAATTAGCACTGCTAGTTTCTGTTGGCAGCCCTACTATGTGCGCCATGGCCCGACCGCGCAAGCCCCTGCTCAGCACCGACCGGATCGTCGAGACGGCCCGCGCGCTCGTGGACGCGGAGGGCCTGGCGGCCGTCTCCACGCGCCGGCTCGCCGCCGAACTGGGGGTCAGCGGGCCCTCGCTGTACAACCACTTCCGCACCAAGGACGAGATCCTGGAGGCGGTCGCCGACTCGGTGAGCGGCCAGGTGGACCTGTCGATGTTCCAGGACGGCCGGGACTGGCGGACCGCGCTGCACGACTGGGCCGTCTCCTACCGGGCCGCGCTGCGCGACCACCCGAACATCGTCCCGGTGCTGGCCTCGGGGCCGGGCCGCCGCCCGGCGGGACTGCGCCTCGCGGACGCCGTCTACGGCGCGATGGTCGAGGCGGGCTGGCCACCGGCGCAGGCCACCTCCATCGGCGCGCTGATGCGGTACTTCGTGATGGGCTCCGCGCTGGGCTCCTTCGCCGGGGGCTTCGTGGACGACGCGAGCGCCTACGACCCCGCCGACTACCCGCACCTGCAGCAGGCCCACCTGCTGGCCGAGCAGCAGGAGAAGATCGACGAGCGGGCCTTCGAGACCGGTCTGACGGCCCTGCTGGACGGTCTGGCCCGGCAGTACGAGCAGGTGCGGCGGACCGCGTAGGGGCGGGCGACGGGACACTTCGGCCGGACAGTTCGGCACGGAAACCCTGGCACGAACACTTCGGTGCGGGCCGAACGGTCCGTGTTCCATGCTGGGGGCATGACGACGAAGGACCCCCGGGCAGGCGCGCTGGCCCGGCTCGCCGCGCTGCTGGCCGACGAGACCCGGGCGACGTGCCTGCTGGCGCTGCTCGACGGGCGGGCCTGGACCGCCGGCGAGCTGACGCGGCACGCGGGGGTCGCCGCGTCCACGCTCAGCGAGCACCTGGGCAGGCTCGTCGCGGGCGGGCTGCTCGCCGAGGAGCGGCAGGGCCGGCACCGGTACGTCCGGCTGGCCGACGCACGGGTCGCGCAGCTGGTCGAGGAGCTGGCCGCGCAGGTCGCACCGGACAGCACCGTACGGCCGCGGAGCCTGCGGGAGTCGAGCGCCGGTTCGGCGATGGCCCGGGGCCGCACCTGCTACGACCATCTCGCCGGGCGGCTCGGGATCACCGTCACGGACGCGCTGACGGCCCGCGGACTGCTGCGGCAGGAGAACGGGTTCGCGCTCACCGGCGCGGGGCTCGCCTGGTTCGAGGCGGCCGGTATCGGCCTCGACCGGCGGGGGCGGCGTCCCCTCGCCCGGGCCTGCCTGGACTGGACCGAACGACGGCCGCATCTCGCGGGCGTGGCGGGCGCGGCCCTGTGCCGGCACGCCCTGGAGACGGGGTGGTGCGTGCGCGTCGGCTCCGAACGGGCGGTGAAGGTGACGGCGGCCGGTGAACGGGCCCTGTTCGAGCTGCTGGGCGTCGAGGCCGCCGCCCTGCGCCAGGGGCTCTCGCGAGCCACCCCGTCCGAAATCCGCGAGCCTCCGGCCCCTCCTTACTCCTAGCCTCAGGAACATGATGAACAACCCCCCGAACGCGTCGGCCCGTCGGGCCGACCTGACGGCCGCCGCCGCGGCCGCGGTCACCGTCGTGCTGTGGGCGTCCGCCTTCGTCTCGATCCGCAGCGCGGGTGACGCCTACTCGCCGGGCGCGCTGGCGCTCGGACGGCTGCTGGCGGGCGCCCTCACCCTGGGGGCGATCTGCCTGGTGCGGCGGGAGACGTGGCCGCCGCGCTCCGCCTGGCGGGGGATCGCGGTGTCGGGCGTGCTGTGGTTCGGCTTCTACATGGTCGCCCTGAACTGGGGCGAGCAGCAGGTCGACGCCGGTACGGCCGCCCTGGTGGTCAACACCGGGCCGATCCTGATCGCGCTGCTCGGGGCCCGGCTGCTCGGCGACCCGATGCCGCCGCGGCTGCTGGCAGGGATGGCGGTGTCGTTCGCCGGGGCGGTCACCGTGGGGCTGTCGATGTCAGGCGAGGGCGGTTCCTCGGTGCTCGGCGTGGTGCTGTGCCTGCTGGCGGCGATCGCGTACGCCGGTGGCGTGGTGGCCCAGAAGCCGGCGCTGGGCTCGGCGAGTCCGCTGCAGGTGACGACGTTCGGCTGCCTGGTGGGCGCGGTGGTGTGTCTGCCGTTCGCGGGGCAGCTGGTCCAGGAGGCAGCGAAGGCCCCGGCCTCCGCCACGCTCAACATGGTCTACCTGGGCGTCTTCCCGACCGCCCTGGCCTTCACGACCTGGGCCTACGCCCTGTCCCGGACGACCGCGAGCCGGATGGGCGCGACGACGTACGCGGCGCCCGCGCTGGTCGTCCTGATGTCCTGGCTGTTCCTCGGGGAGGTGCCGGGGCTGCTCACGCTGGTCGGCGGGGCGCTGTGCCTGGCGGGCGTGGCGGTGTCCCGGTCGCGCTCGCGGGCGGCGGCCCGGGCGGGGGTTCCGGGAGCGGTTCCGGAACCCCGGCCCGAGCGGGCCCCGGACTCAGCTCGCTGACCCGGTCTCCTCCGTCCTGACCTCGGGCGCGGCCTCCCGCTGAGCCGCCCGCGCCCGGCCCGCGAGGACCTTGATCGACAGCAGGGCGATCACCGAGAGCCCGATGATGTAGCCGGACACGGCCATCGAGGTGCCGGTCGCCTCCAGCAGCAGCACCATGACGAAGGGCGCGAGCCCGCCGCCCGCGACGGCCGCGATCTGGTAGCCGAGGGAGGCGCCGGTGTAGCGCATCTCGGGCGTGAACAGCTCGGCGAACAGCGCCGCCTGTGGGCCGTACATGATGCTCAGGAAGCAGCTGGCGACGAAGGTGCCGACGGCGAGCCACAGCAGCGAGCCCGTGTCGATCAGCAGGAAGAGCGGCACGGCCCACAGGGCGATGCCGGCCGCGCCGAGCCCGTAGATCCGGATGCGGCCGATGCGGTCGGAGAGCGCGGCGGCGGCCGGGATCAGCACGAGCTGGGTGAGGCTGACGCAGAGCGAGACCAGCAGGACCGGGCCCTTCTCCATGTCCAGCTCACGGGTCGTGTAGTCGAGGACGCCGGTGATGAGGATGTAGAAGGTCGCGGTGTTCACGGCGAAGGAGCCGCCGGCCAGCAGGACCGTGCCGAGGTGGCCGCGCAGGATGGTGCGCAGCGGGGAGCCCTGCTCGGACTTCTCCTTCTCGGTGAGGGCGCGTTCGGCCTCCCGGAACGCCGGGGTCTCCTCGACGCGGGTGTGGATGTACCAGGCGAGGCCGAGGACGAGCAGGCCGACCAGGAACGGCACGCGCCAGCCCCAGGACGCGAACGCCGAGTCGCTGGTGAGCGCCCCGGCCGCGAGGAAGACGCTGTTGGCGGTGACGACGCCGATGGGGACGCCGAGCTGGACGACGCTGCCGTAGACGCCGCGCTTGCCCTCCGGGGCGTACTCGGTGGCCAGGAGCATCGCGCCGCCCCACTGCGCGCCGACCGCGACGCCCTGGGCGACGCGCAGCAGGACGAGCAGGATCGGGGCGGCGACGCCGATCGTGTCGTAGGTCGGCAACAGGCCGATGCCGGTGGTGGCGACGCCCATGAGCGTGAGGGCGAGGACCAGCATCGGTTTGCGGCCGCGCTTGTCGCCGAGGTGTCCGGCGACGATGCCGCCGAGCGGCCGGGCGAGGAAGCCGACGGCGAAGGTGGCGAAGGAGGCCAGGACGCCGGCGGTGGAGCTTCCCGCGGGGAAGTAGAGGTCGCCGAGGACGAGTGCGGCGGCGATGCCGAAGACGAAGTAGTCGTACCACTCGACGGCGGAGGCGAGCGCCGCCGCGGTGGCGACCCTGCGGCGGTTGCCGTCGGCGGGCGGGGTGGTGACGGGCTGAGCGGAAGGTGCCGTGTCCATGCGGTGCACGCTCCGGGGGGTGCGGGGACGGAACGGGGGGTGGCTCGGGTTCCGGGGAACGTACTGACCGGACGGTATGGACGTCAACGGGTCGTGCACCAGGACTTTCTGCCTGTACGTGGCATGCAGTGGGCGGCCGGACACGCCGGTGGCCCCGGCCGCGCGGAGGCCGGGGGCACGCGCATGGTGCCGTTGGACAGGGACAGGCCGGAGTGGCAGACCCCGGCGGCGGCGATCCGCACCCGGACCTGGCCGGGTCCGGGGTCGGGCAGCTCGATGCCGGTGATCTCCAGCGGGGACCCGACGGCGGGCAGGACGGCGGTGCGGACAGCCATGGCGGACGGACTCCCGGACTGGAACCAATGCCGTGCAGTTGGCGCTGCGTGGGGGGGCGGGTGGTCAGGACGTCGATGCTGATGGTGGCTTTGTAGCTGGTCCTGTCGACGGTGCCCCTGGCGTTGTGCTTCGAGATGGCGCGTTTGGCGACGCGTGGCCGGGTGCGGATGCGGCGGTCGGGCATGAGGTCGGCCAGGATCCGGCGGCCGATGGTGCCGACGAGGTCGATCGCGGTGTCGTTGAAGACGCCCGCGGCCTGGACGAGCAGATCGCGGGCGGTGTTCAGGGCGCTGGAGAGGCTGGCCGGTCGGGGTCGCAGTCCCGGATGTGTGCCGGTGGCATCCGCCATGGCCAGTCGCAGGACCTGGTGGGTGACCGGCAGTGCGAAGACCTCCCGGGAAACGCCGGCGGGGGTTCGGGCACGAAGGACCCGGCCGCCGAGGATGGTGGACTTGATCTCCAGGTAGGAGGTCTCGACCTCCCATTCAGCTCGGCGGCGGGGTGCGCGTGGGGATCGGTCGGGGTCGTGACGAGACGGTAGGCGTCGCTGCGGCGCCCCTGTGAGGTACTGACGGTGATCTCGCAGTTGATGACGCGGACCGCCAGGCGGCGATGGTTTTCCGGCGCCGGACGTCCCGGGCTCCCGGTCGTCACAGCACGGTGCCGGTCCGTCCCGGATGTGCGGCTCCTCACTCCTCCAGGTCGGGCAGGCGCGCCGGGTGCGGGCAGATGCGGTCGCCGTTCTGGTCGAAGACGAGGAGGTGGGCGAGGTCGACCAGGAGCGGCACCTGCATGCCGTGGCGCAGGGCGAGGTCGGGGGTGGTGCGGACGATGAGGTCGCTGGGCAGGCGGGGCTCGGCGGACGCGGGGCGGGGGTCCGCGTCCCCGGGGTGGTCCAGGGTGACGACGGGTCCGGCCCGTCCCGCCGCGACCGCGGTCCGCTCCCGCAGCCGGGTGAGGACCGAGCCGTCGCGGCGGCGGCGCCGGGTGGGGCGGCCGGGGCGGGGGCGGGGTGCCTCCAGGTCGGGGACGACGGCGGGGCTGGAGCCGGTGTCGAGGTGGACGAGGATCTCGTGCCCCTGGAACTCGATGTGCTCGACGAGGCCGGTGATCGGCACCTCGCCGGGGCGGGCCGCGCTGTGCTTGGCGATCCGCACCGCCTCCGAACGCAGGCCCACGATGACCTCGCGGCCCTGCTGGACCCGCAGCAGCTGGTGGTCGAGCGAGAGCGGCTCGGGCAGCCGCAGGAACTGCTTGCCGAGGCTGATCGTCATCGCCCCCTCCAGGGGCGCTCGCACCAGGCCCCGGAGGAGATTGATCCGCGGGGTGCCGATGAAGGCGGCGACGAAGACGTTGCCGGGCAGCGCGTAGACCACCCGCGGGCTGTCGACCTGTTGCAGGACGCCACCGCGCAGCACGGCGACCCGGTCGCCCAGCGACATCGCCTCGGCCTGGTCGTGGGTGACGTAGATCGTGGTGACCCCCAGCTCCTTGGTGAGCTGGGAGATCTCGGCTCGCAGATGGGTGCGGAGCTTGGCGTCGAGGTTGGACAGCGGCTCGTCCATCAGGAACGCGGAGGGGTGGCGGGCGATGGCCCGGCCCATGGCGACGCGCTGGCGTTCGCCGCCGGAGAGCTGCCGGGGCAGGCGGTCGAGGAGGTCCTCGATGCCCAGCATCCGGGCGGTGGCGTCCACACGCGGGCGGTGGTCAGCGCCGGGGGCCTCGATGCGCAGCGGGAAGCCGATGTTGTCGCGGCTCGTCATGTTCGGGTAGAGGGCGAAGTTCTGGAAGACCATCGCCATGTTGCGGCCGGACGGCGGCAGGTCGTTGGCGTACTCGCCGTCGAGGAGCAGCCGGCCCTCGTCGATCTCCTCCAGACCGGCGATCATCCGGAGCACGGTGGACTTGCCGCAGCCGGACGGGCCGAGCAGCACGAGGAACTCGCCGGGCGTGATGTCCAGCGACAGCCGGTCCACCACGCGGGCGCCTCGCGTGTAGGCCTTGCTCACGTCCTGCAGGGAGATGGCGCGTGTCATGAAGGGCCCCCGAGGGGTCGTCCGGGCGATGGTGTTCCGCGGTCGGAAGCCTCGTGCGGTCGTACAAGGCTGTGGGTCACGGAAGTTAACGGAATGTGCCCGGGTGGGGGAAGACACGGGTCGGAATCGGTGGCTTCGGTCCGTCTGGTGAGAAGGCGGACGGCTAGATTCAGCCGCCGGCGGCGGAGGGGGACGGGGGTCAGACGACGCCGGTGAGGTGGGCGAAGACGACGACGTTCCCGGAGTAGCCCTTCCGGCGGTCGTAGCTGCCGCCGCAGGTGATCAGGCGCAACTCGGGGCGCCCCCGGGCGCCGTAGACCTCCCGGCCCGGGAAGTCCGCCTTCTGGTACGCCTTCACCTTGTCCACGGTGTAGACGGCGGTCCGGCCGTCCGCGCGCCGGGCCTTGACGATCCGGCCGCGCTTCAGCTCGGTCAGCCCCGCGAAGACGGCGGGCCCGCTGTGCGTGTCCAGATGCCCGACGGCCACGGCGGTGCCCTGCTCCCCCGGCGAGGCACCCTGCCGGTACCAGCCGACCAGCTTCGGGTCGTCCTCGGGGGGCGCGGTGAGGCGGTGCTCCCGGTCGAGGCCCAGGGGGATGACGGGGGCGTCGAGGCGGAGATAGGGGATGAGGAGGCGGGTGGGGCGGGAGGGGGGCAGGGGGCGGGGAGTGCTGGGAGTGGGTCTGGCCGTGTCGCGGGGGTTGCGCGGGGCGTGCTCGCCGGTGCCGGGGTGGGAGCCGGGTGTGCGGGTGGCGGAGGTGGCGGGACGCGTCCCCTGGGCGCCGGGGGTGGCGGGAGCGGCGGGCCCGGGGGGTGCCTTGCCCTGGGGCGTGCCGGGGGCGGGGGCGGGCTTCCGGGGCTGGTGAGGCCGGGGGCCGGCGTCGTCGGGCGGAAGGGCGGGGTCGATGCCGGAGGGGTCCGGCAGGGCGGGCTTCCGGGGCTGGTGAGGCCGGGGGCCGGAGGGGTCCGGCAGGGCGGCCGTTCCGGTGCCGGATCCGGTGCTGCCGCCGCGGCCGGCGGCGGGCGCGCCGCCGCCGTGCAAGACTGCCGGTCACGGCTTTACTGAGGTCACAGCGGTGAGCTTTTCGGTGACGGCGGCGGATACCGGGGCCGTCGCGGGGGCGACCTCGACGGGCACGCCGTTGAGGACCGCGTTGCCCGACAGCGGGTCGAGGGACCGGCCGTCGAGGAGCTGGTTGACGTTGACACCGGGGTCCTTGGCGGCGTGGCCGAGGCGGGTGCCGGGGCGGTCGTGGCCCCAGCCGTGCGGCAGGCTCACCACGCCCCGGCGGACCGCGTCGGTGACCTCGGCCGGTACGGTCACCTCTCCCCCGGCGCCCTTGACGCGCACCTGTCCCCCGTCCTCGACGCCCAGCCGTGCGGCGTCCTCCGGGTGGAGGTGCAGGGTGCAGCGGTTGGAACCGCCGGTGAGGACGGGCACGTTGTGCATCCAGCTGTTGTTGGAGCGCAGGTGCCGGCGGCCGACCAGGACGAGTCCCCCGGGGCGTTCGGCCAGGGCCGCGCGCAGGCGGGGCAGGTCCTCCGCGATCGGGCCGGGCAGCAGTTCCACCGTGCCGGAGACCGTCTTCAGCGGTTGCGGCAGGCGGGGCCGCAGCGGGCCCAGGTCGATGCCGTGCGGGTGTGCGAGCAGCCGCCGCAGGGTCAGCCCGTCCGGCCGGACGCCGAAGCCGTCGCCGTAGGGGCCGAGGCGCAGCATCAGGTCGAGCCGCCGCTCGGGGCCGTTGTCGCCGGTGAGTTGGGCGGCCAGCTCGCGGGGGTCCCGGCCGTGCACGGGCGAGTGGGGCTCCTCGACCGCCTTGCCCAGGGTCTGGTCGACGACCATCCGGTCGACGGCGGCCGGGTCGGTGCCGTGCATGCCCGTCACCGCGAGGATCAGCCGGGCCAGGATCTCCGTCTCCGCCATGCGGCCCGGCTCCAGCGGGACGGCGGGGCGGGTGTAGCGGACCTGGTTGCGCACGGCGAGGGTGTTGAAGGCGAAGTCGTGGTGCGGGCTCTGGGAGGGCGGGGGCGGGGGCAGGACCACGTGGGCGTGGCGGGAGGTCTCGTTGAGGTAGGGGTCGACGCTGACCATGAAGCCGAGTGAGGCGAGCGCCTTGTCGAGCCGGTCGCCGTCGGGTGCGGACAGCACCGGGTTGGCGGCGACGGCGATCAGCGCGCGGACCGGCTCTCCCTCCTCGGTCGCCGTGTCGATCTCCTCCGCGAGGGCGGACAGGGGCAGTTCGCCCTTGGCCTCGGGGTGCCGGCTGACCCGGGAGTGCCAGCGTCCGAGGGCGAAGCCGCGGCCGGGTCCGGCGGGGCGGGGGGTCTTGTCGGTGGCGGCCTGCGGGAAGAGCGCGCCGCCGGGCCGGTCGAGGTTGCCGGTGAGGATGTTCAGCACGTCGACGAGCCAGCTGGCGAGGGTGCCGTGCGGGACGGTGCAGCTGCCGATGCGGCCGTAGACGGCGGCGGTGGGGGCGGCGGCGAGGTCGCGGGCGAGGGTGCGGATGAGCCCGGCGTCGACGTCGCAGGGCCCGGCGACGGCGTCGGGGGTGAACTCCTTCAGGGCGTCGGCCAGTTCCTCGACGCCCTGGACGTGCGGGATCGGGTCGGTGAGCCCCTCCTCGAAGAGGACGTGGGCCATCGCCGCCAGCAGCAGGGCGTCGGTGCCCGGCCGTACGGCGACGTGCCGGTCGGCGAGCCCGGCGGTGCGGGTGCGCCGCGGGTCGATCACGACGAGGGTGCCGCCCCGGGCCTTGAGGGTCTTGAGCCTTCCGGGGAAGTCGGGGGCGGTGCACAGGCTGCCGTTGGACTCCAGCGGGTTGGCGCCGATGAGGAGCAGGTGGTCGGTGCGGTCCAGGTCGGGCACGGGGATGGCGTTGGCGTCGCCGTAGAGCAGGCCGCTGGAGACGTGCTTGGGCATCTGGTCGACCGTGGAGGCGGTGAAGAGGCTGCGGGTGCCGAGGCCGGCGAGGAGCAGCGGCGGATAGAGGGCGCCGGCCATGGTGTGCACGTTGGGGTTGCCGAGGACGACGCCGACCACGTGCGGGCCGTGCCGCTCGACGATCGGGCGGATGCCGGCGGCGACCGCGTCGAAGGCCTCTTCCCAGGTGGCCTCGCGCAGTTCGCCGTCCCGGCGCACCAGGGGGGTGCGCAGCCGGTCGGGATCGGAGTCGACGGCTCCGAAGGCGGCGCCCTTGGGGCAGACGAACCCCTGGCTGAACACGTCGTCGCGGTCGCCGCGGGCGTGGGTGACGCGGCTCCCCTCGATGGTGAGGGTGAGGCCGCAGGTGGCCTCGCACAGGGGGCAGATTCGCAGGGCGGTGCGGGACACGTGGTCCTCCCGGGGTCGGCGGCCGCGGTGACGCGCGGACGCACCTGAGCATACCGACCGGTATGCATGACGGGGAGGCCCTGACGGATCCGGGGCCGACAGGGATGGGACCTTTGGCCGGACTCCTGTGACGTCACCGAAGCCCGACCGGCCCCAGGCCGGGCGTGCACCACCCGGCAGGCCGACGATTCCAGCCGAGGACAGCCGAAGCGTCAGTCAGTCGGAGAGTCGGACCCCCGAACGATGCCATGACCCATCCTCACGGTCAGTCGAGCACGCGGGACAGATAGCCCCGCAGCATCTCCCGGGCCTCGTCGATGATCCTCGGGTCCCCGTCCGGCGCCGTCCGGAACGCCAGCTGCACCAGGGCGTCGGCGGTCTCCACGGCGACGAGGAAGACCCGGCGCAGATCCCCGTCGGGCTCACGGCCGAGGTAGCCGGAGAGCAGCTCGGTGAGGCGGTCGGCGACGCGGTGGTTGGGTTCGGTGTGGCGGGCACCCACAGGGATCTGGTTGCCGAAGTCGACCAGGGAGAAGCCGGGAGCGGTGCGCTTCATCTCCAGGTACTCGTCGAGCACGGTGTCCAGAGCCGTACGCCAGTCCGCGCCCCCCGCGGCCTCGCGCAGGCGCTGGGTGACGCGGGCGGAGTACCGCTCGAGGTTGCGCTGCGCCAGGGCGTCGGCCATCTGGCGCTTGTTGCCGAAGAAGCGGTAGACCGAGCCGATCGGGACCCCGGCCCGCTGGGCGACGGCGCGGGTGCTCAGGGCGTCGTAGCCGACCTCGTCGAGGAGGTCGGCACAGGCGTCGAGGATCCTGGTCAGGCGTTCGGCGCTGCGCCGCTGCACGGGCGGACGACGGAGCGATGTCGCGTGGGGCACGGGCTTCATGATGCCCGTCCGGTGCGGTCCGGAGAACCTCGCGTCCCGGACTGTGACCGAAGGGCAAGGGTGTGCGTCGGCGGGTGCCGCCGGGGTGCCGTCCGCGCCGCCGCGCCCGGCGCCGGCCCGGAGGCGGTGATGTCGGCGGTGCTCTCCACGGGCTCGCCGTCCACCACCCACACCGTGCCGTCGTCGGCGTGGAGACGGGCGGTGACGTGGTGGGTGCCGCGCGGGACGAGGCGGGCGGCCAGCCGGTGTCCCGGGGCGTGCAGCCGGGCGACCAGGCGTCCGTCGACGTAGAGGTGCGCCAGCCCGCGCCCCGCCTCCGCCTCGGCCGCCGCGCCGGCCGGCGAGAAACGGAAGTTGCGCAGGATCAGCCGTACGTCCCAGGCGCCGTTCCGGCCCGGCTGCACCTCGACCCGCACGCCCGGCGCGTCCTCCCGCTCGATCTCCCGGTAGGGCCGGCCCTCCGGGTCGCGCTCCCGCAGGAGCTCGCCGACCGGTGCGGGCGACGCCCCGTTCTCCCCCGTACCGCCGGAGCCGCAGCCCGCGGATCCGGCCAGGAGGACACAGACCGCGAGCACGGCCAGAGGTCCTCGTGTCCACGACATGCCGGGAAGCGTAGAACACCTGTCCGGCTCGGCGGATCGTCCTCAAGTCGGGTTCCGGTCATCCCCCGAGAGGAGGGCGCGTGTCCCCCTTGCGCCGGGGAAATCGCAATCCTACGGTACTGCATAGGAATCGGACGGCAAGGGAGCAGCGATCATGGGCGATGGGGGCACCACCCGCGCGAGCGGGTTCGGGCGCGAGGAAGCACGGAAGACCGCGGAAGGGCTGACCCACCTCTCCGGCTTCGGCAACGAGCACAGCTCCGAGGCCGTGCCGGGCGCACTGCCCGAGGGCCGCAACTCGCCCCAGCGGGCCCCGCTCGGGCTCTACGCGGAACAGCTGAGCGGGACGGCCTTCACCGAGCCGCGGGCGCACAACCGCCGCTCGTGGCTGTACCGGATCCGCCCCTCGGCCGCGCACCCGGCGTTCACCCGGGCCCCCAACGGCACGATCCGCACCGCGCCCTTCACCGAGACGGTGCCCGACCCCAACCGCCTGCGCTGGGACCCGCTGCCGGACCCGGCCCCCGGGACCGACTTCCTGGCCGGCCTGTGGACCCTGGGCGGCAACGGCGACGCCACCCAGCGCACCGGTATCGCCGTGCACCTCTACGCCGCCGACGCCTCCATGGAGCGGGTCTTCAGCGACGCGGACGGCGAGCTGCTGATCGTCCCGGAGCGCGGCGGGCTGCTGCTGCGCACCGAGTTCGGCCTGCTCCATGTGGAGCCGGGCCACATCGCACTCGTCCCTCGTGGGGTGCGCTTCCGTGTGGAGCTCCTGGACGAGTCCGTCCGCGGCTATGTGTGCGAGAACTACGGCGCGCCCTTCCGGCTGCCCGACCTGGGTCCCATCGGCGCGAACGGCCTCGCCAATCCCCGTGACTTCCGGGTGCCGGTGGCCGCGTACGAGGACGTCGAGGGCCCGGTGGAGGTGGTGAACAAGTTCTGCGGCAACCTCTGGACGGCCACCTACGACCACTCCCCGCTCGATGTCGTCGCCTGGCACGGCAACCATGTGCCGTACGCCTACGACCTGCGCCGTTTCAATGTGCTGGGCAGCATCACCTACGACCACCCGGACCCGTCGATCTTCACGGTGCTGACCTCGCCTTCGGACACCCCCGGCCTCGCCGGGGTGGACTTCGTGGTGTTCGCGCCGCGCTGGCTGGTCGGCGAGGACACCTTCCGGCCGCCGTACTTCCACCGGAACGTGATGAGCGAGTACATGGGCCTGATCGAGGGCGCGTACGACGCCAAGACGGCCGGGGAGGGCGGTTTCGTACCGGGCGGCGGTTCGCTGCACACCATGATGTCGGCGCACGGCCCGGACCGGGAGACCTTCGACCGGGCCAGCGCCGCCGAGCTGAAGCCGCAGAAGATCGACGACGGCCTGGCGTTCATGTTCGAGACCCGCTGGCCGCTCACCCTCACCCCGCACGCGGCCCGCGCCGAGCACCTCCAGCAGCGCTACGACGACGTCTGGCAGGGGCTGGAGCGGCACTTCACCCCCTTGCACTGATCATTTCCTACCGGTACGGATGGCCCGTGACCTCCTTCGCCCCGGACTCGATCGTCCTGAACCGCAAGCTGCCGCTCTGGTACCAGGTGTCGCAGTCGCTGCGCGCCTCGATCCTCGGCCGCTCGCCCCAGGACCCGCTGCGCCTGCCCACCGAGGAGCAGCTGGCCGGGCACTACGGCGTCAGTGTGCTGACCATGCGGCAGGCCCTGAAGGAGCTGGAGGACGAGGGGCTGATCTCGCGCCACCGCCGCCGGGGCACGTTCATCGAGCCGGACGCGCGCCGGGGTTCGCCGGTGCGCCTGCTCGGCTCGGTGGACGCGATCGTGGCCCAGCAGTCCGGGATGACGACGGAGCTGCTGGACCACGGCACCGCGCCCGTACCGGGCGAACTCACCGAGTTCTTCCCGGATCTGGCCCGGGTGGCGACGTACCACCGGCTGCGCGGCGACGAGAAGACCGGGGAGCCGACGAACCACGCCCGCAACTACGTCCGCCCCGAACTGGCCGCGCGCATCGACCTGGACGACCTCGTGCGGTGGCCGATGACCAAGGTGCTGCGGGACGCGGTGGGGGCGGACATCAGCCGCATCACGGACACGGTGGAGGCGCGGCTGGCCGACCCGGAGACGGCCCGGCTGCTCCACGTGCCGCTGCTGAGCCCGATCCTGCACTACACGGGCATCACGTACGACACCGAGGGCCGGCCCCTGGACGTGGCCGTCATCCACTACCGCGGCGACCGGTTCTCCTTCACCGTGACCCTGGACGCCACGTGAGCGCACCGGCCTCGCGGGGGCGCGTCGGGCCGTTCCCCGCGCCCCTGCCGGGCACCGGACACGTCGTACGATGCCCGGCGTGACGCACGACGACGCTCCGCCGCTGGCGGACCTCATGCCGTGGTCCGTCGCACCGCCGCGGCTCGGCCGGGGCTGGCCGGCGGGCCCCGACGCGGCATCCCTGAAGGCCCGCTGGGACACCTTGGTGAAGGCCGAGGGGCCCGACCGCGAGGCCCTGTTCGAGCCGAGTCGCTCGCGTACCCTGCACACGGCGGTCGGCCAGCTGCCGGGCCGTGCGGACAGCGGCACGGAGAAGCTCGTCCGCACCTCGGGCCCGTGCCCGGAACCCGTCAGGGTGCTGTCCGCGCCCTACGACGAGCAGTGGCTGATCCCCGACCAGCGGCTGATCGACGCCGCCCGCCCGGAGCTGTGGCGGGTGGCGGACGAACGGCAGGTGTTCCTCGTGGAGGCACCGGAGACCCTGCTGGCGACCTCGCTGCTCCCCCTGCTCCGCACCGGCCGCGTCCGCCCGCTGTTCCGGCGGCCCGGCGGGCGCGAACCGAACCTGGCCCCCGGTCTGCTGGAGCACCTGGGCACCCGCCTGGGCGCCACCCCGACGCCGCTGGACGTCCTGGCCTGGATCACGGCCGCGGCCCGTCCGGACCTGAGCGTGCCGCTCACCGGGGACGCCGACGCGTGGGAGCGGGGCCTGGAGCGGGGGCACCGGCTGCTGTGGCTGATGCGGCGCGACGGCGAGCGCCCGAAGCTGCCGGGCGGCCGCCGCCCCTACGTCCGCGCCCCGCTGCCCTCCCGACCCCTGTCCCTGCGCTACGACCGGGACGAGGAGGCCCTGTTCCTGGACGAGGGCCGCGTCTCCCCCGTGCCGCCGGAGGCCTGGGACTTCGAGGTGGGGGGAGTGCGCGTCCTGGAGCAGTGGTTCGCCGCGCGCGTCGCCGCCCCCGAGCCGGGCACGCTGGCGGCGGTCCGCCCCGCGACCTGGCTCCAGACCTGGACGTCGGAACTCCTGGAGCTCATCACGGTCCTGGCGCTGCTGGCCGAGCTCCGCCCCCTCGGGGAGCCGGTGGCCCCGGCCCCGGTCACGGCGACGGACCTGCGGGAGGCGGGTGTCCTCCCCGTGCCGGCCGCGGCCCGCCGCCCGGCCTCCGTGCTGGCCGGCCCCGAGGAGGGCCCGGAGGGGCAACTCGCCCTGCTCTAGCGCGCGTCGGCGAGGAAGGCCGCGAGGCTGTCGAGGAGCATCGTGCTGCCCTGCTCGGCCATGTCGCGTTCCTCGGCGGTGTCACAGGTCTGGTGCAGCTCGATCCGCGTCCGGTGGTCGTCCTGCTCGTGCAGCTCCATGGTCATCGCGGCCGGTTCGGGCTTGCCGGGGAAGTCCATGCCGATCACCAGGCGCCGGTTCTCGGCGACCTCGATGTAGGAGCCGGTCAGCGGGAACCGCCCGCCGTCCGGGGTGACCATCGTCGCTCTCCACCCCCCACCCGGCCGGACGTCCATCTCGACGGAGCCTTCGACGGCGCCCGCCCAGCGCGCGTACTGCTCGGGGGTGGTCCACGCCCGCCACACGGCGCTCGCGGACGCGTCCAGAGTCCGGGTCAGGGTGTAGGTGTGTCCGTCGGCCGCAGAGGTCTGTCCAGAGCTCATCGTCGTTCTCCTGCGTCTCGGTCCCGTTCGGGTTGTCGCTCCTGTAGACGTCCGCGGGCGGGAGAACTCGTCGGTGGACCGGCCCGGTCAGCGCGCGTCGGGGTCGACGACGTCGAGAACGCGTTCCAGCGCCCGCCGCAAGACCGCCTCCAGGACGAGGCCGACCGGCTCGCCGTCGGCATCGCCCTGGTGGACCGGTGCCGGGTCGCGCACACCGGGTCGCCGGCGCAGCTCACGACACTCGTCGGGGCACGCCGAGGCGGTTGTGGCGGACCCGGACGCGCTCGTGGGGGCGGCGGGCGTGCTCGACCGGCTGACGGGGCGCAGCCGAGGCTCGACCGCGAGCGCAACGCCGTCGGCGCGATGGGCGAGGACCCGACGCCCACCCTCCCGCTGCTGGTGCGCGCCCTGGACGCCGCGGGCGTGCCGCTGCTCGACGCGAGCCTGCGGCCCCCGACCCTCGACGACGTGTCCCCGCGCCTGACGCGGGACACGGCCCGGACCCCCGGTGAGAAGGAGCGTGCGGCATGAGTTGCCGGCGTACGACGGAGCCGCGATGCTGGGCCGCCGGCTGACGCGGACGCGCAACAACCCGGGCCTGCTGATCCTGACCCAGGACGATGCCGGTCAGCATGCCGCTGTTCCTCGGTCACGTCTTCGGCAGCGCGCTCGTGATGCCGGGCGCGGAGTACCGGTCGTTCCTGGTGCCGGGCCTGCTGGCGGCGCCCGCCGCGGGCGGGATCATGACCGGCATGTTCCAGGCGGCCCAGGACACGTACCCGGGGGGTGACGAGCCGGTTCCGTACGCGACCGACGAGCCGGGCGGCCGTGCCGCTGGGGCAGGCCGCGGCAGATGGGGTGGCCACGGCGGCCGGGATGGTGCCGTTCCTGCCGGCGGCCCTCGCGGTGGGCCGGCGCGTCGAGGGCGGCCGCTCCGGGCGGCGGGCGGCGTCGCCCTGCTGCTGTTCCGTTTCGCGTGCATCTGGGCCGGGATCCACCTCGGCCTGCTCACGCGGAACGAGGAGGCGGCCGGTCAGCTCGGCGGCGCCACGTTCCCGCTGCCGCTGCTGTCCAGCGTCTCCGTCCCGGCGAGCGGGCTGCCGGGCTGGCTGCCGACGGTCGCCGAGTGGAACCCGATGAGCGCCGTGGCCACGGCCCTGCGTGTTCGGCAACGCGCCGGTGCCCGCGGGGGCGGCCCGGCCGGTGGGGCAAACGATTCCGTATCGGACGGATCCGTTCTTCCTCCGCGATTCGCATCGAGGCGTCCCCTCGGAAGTTGACTGTGCCCTGGGGGCATGGTTTCCACTCGCTCCAGCACATGGCGATTCCCGGCCCTCGAAGGAACGATTCTGATGGACCTACCACAGCCCGAAAAGAAGCGAAACGTGACGGACCTCCCGACTCCGCCGAAACCCGCGCATGCATGGCCGGTTGTGGACGACCGGCCCTTCGGCGCGCACTTGAGGATGAGTTGGTGGAAACCGCTGCTGGTCATCCTGCTGCCACCGGTGGTGCTGGTGGTGTTGCAGGTTCTGGGCTACCAGCTTGTCGGCGTCATCGAGGGAAGCGACGACCCCTTGGCGCCGGCCATGACGCCGTTGAAGTTTCTGGCCGTGAACCTCGCCACCATCGCGACGGGCGCACTGGCGGTACTGCTCCTGGCATGGTTGGGCAAGGTGCCCTGGCGCAGGCTGATCAGCTCACCGCGGCCCTTCGATCCCCGCCGGCTCACACGGTACCTGCTCGGTGCGGCGCTCCTGGTGGCTGCGGGGATCGGCGTGGTGGCGCTCATCGCTCCCGACTCTCCCGGATGGATCGCGTTCGGCGTGTCCGGCACGACCATCACCATTCTCCTGCTGACTCTGTTCACTACGCCGCTCCAGGCGCTCGGCGAGGAGCTGATGTTCCGAAGCGCTGCGCTGCCCGCCGCCGCATCCTGGGTGCGTGCGGTCCGTCCTGCCCTGCTTCTCGGCCTCATCGTCTCCAGCTTGTCCTTCGCGTTGCTCCACGGATCCTCGGATCCTTGGCTGTTCGGCTACTACGTCTTCATCGGCGTCTCGACCGGGCTGATGACGACGGTGAGCCGCGGTATCGAGGCACCCGTCGCCTTCCACATCGCCAACAACGTCCTCTTCACCACCGTGAATACGCTGATGTCGGACGGTGAGCCGTTCACCATCGACCGGTCCTCCGGCAGCGGGGATGCGTCCGTCCTGATCCTCGGGGCAGTCAACATCGCCATGCTGGTGCTCGTGTGGCTGCGTGAGCGACGGGTCCCGGCCACCCGCTGGCGCCGCGCCCCCGTCGAGTCGTCCCGCGCAGGTGGGTGAGTAGGTATGCGGCGCCGCGACATGCGGTGACACAGGAAGAGGAGACCATGGCCTGGAGCACTCGAAAGATCGCCGAGCTGTCAGGAATCACGGTGAAAGCCGTGCGCTACTACCACGAGATCGGCCTGCTCGAAGAGCCGGACCGCACATCCAACGGCTACAAGCAGTACGAGATCCGCCACCTGGTACGGCTCCTGCAGATCAAGCGACTGACCGGATTGGGCGTGCGGCTGCCACAGGTCGCCGAAATGGGAGAGAACCTGGACGACCAACGGTCCGTTTTCCGGCTCCTCGACACCGAACTGGAAGCGACGATAGAGCGGCTTCAGCGCATTCGCGAAGAACTGGCGGTCCTGTCCCAGCCCGGGGCAAGACCTGACCTGCCACCCGGTTTCAACACCGCCGCACAACACCTGCGCGACAACGATCGAGCGCTCCTCATGATCTATGGCCAGGCGTATTCCGAAGAGTCGATGGACTCGGTGCGTCAGATTCTCGAGGCACGCCCCAACGACGCCCTGGACGAGGAGTTCCGCGACCTACCCGAAGATGCCGACGAAGCCGCACGACAGGCACTCGCCGAACAACTCGCACCGCTCATGGACGACAGTACGTCCGCCAACCCAGTCACGCTGGAGCCTGCAGCACGTACACCTCAGCAGACCGAAGCGGCACGAAGCACCACCGGCCGCGCCCTCGAAGCGCTCTACAACCGTGCTCAACTCGACGTGCTGCGCCGGGCCCATCAGATACACACAGCCGGCATTGACACCGACTGAACCGTTCGTGGATGTTCATGCCGTGTCGCTTGTGCCGACCGGTGCGGTACGGGCTGTCGGCGACGAACCGGTCGATCGGCAGCAGGGTGCCGTCGAGGATGACGCATGCCTTCGCCTGGATCATCTGCGTGGCCTCGTCCAGGGTCGGCGCGGGGGCGGCAAGCACCTCGACGGCCTCGCGTGTGGAGCGGAACACGGTCGCGGCTGCGATGCCGGACCCTGCGGTGAGCTGGGCACAGGCATCTCCGCATCGCGGTGACCACCCCCCGTGCCGGAGTTCCGGTCAGTCGGAGGACTGTTCCGTGGCTGTGTGGGACGTGCCCCGGTGTGCTCGGAGGAGCCGGTGTTGCTCAGGGGTCAGGTCGACCTCCCCGATGGGGATTTTGTCACCGAGCAGGGCCGCGTGGGTGGCCTGGGACAGAGTGGGCGTCACTCCGATGATGCCGAGTTCCGTGAGCGTGACCATTCCCTCCGCCGGTGTCACGGGCGGGGGAACCGGGGGCCCGGACGTGGTGGAGGTGGCAGCGGTCTCGCCGTCGCCGTACGCGGGGACGGTCGGGGTCGCGCTGCTCGCGTCGTAGTGGTCCCTGCCGTTGTAGTGGATCTCAATCACTCGGGACGCGCTGCTGGGACCGACCCGCCGCGTGTCGGCCAGCCGACCCTCGAAAGCCACCTCGACCCTGGCGTCGAAGGTGTGGGCGAGCAGGGGCAGGAACACCTCGCCGATGTCGCTGAGGTAGCAGTCCTTCCAACGGGACACGGCGTCCAGGACCGTACGTGTCTCCGCGGTGTCCAGGGGCGCCGTACTCGTCGGGTACACGGCGGCCAGCTCCGCGCGCAGGCCCCCCTGCGACCGGTCGACCAGCGTCTCCGCGTCCACACCGTGGTGCGCGAGCAGAGAGACGAGCCCGGCCCGGTGCATTCGCGCGATCCGGTCCGCGAACTGCGTCACCGTCGACATGCGCAGCTGCCCGACGACGGAGTGGGGCAACCGCCCTTCGCTCGCCGTCAGGTAGGTTTCGACGGCCTCGCGCATCGCGTCGACGACGCCGGTCTCCGGACCGCCCGGGTAGTACTGGGTCGCGGACCTGACCACCGCGCGGTGGCTCAGGTCCCCGCGTACGCCACTCGGGTCGCCGAGCCAGGCGTACGCGTCGGGGTGGGACTCCGCCAGGCCGGGCAGCCGGCTGCGTATGTGAGCCGGGTCGCTCGCCATGAGCGAGAAGAAGAGGCACTCGCCGGTGCCGGGGACCCGCACCGGCCGTCCCCTCGCCGCGTCGGAAGGGCGCGGAGCGGCGGGCGGGTCCTGTTCCGGCTCCGGCTCACCGGTCACCGGCATGCGCTTCGGATCGTCGGACCGGGGCCCGGTCCCCGGCACGCCGGAGACGGACCCGACCGTCCCGTCCGCCGGATCGGCCCCTTCCCCCGCGGGCTGTGCCGTCCCGCCTGACGTCGCCGAGGGCGCCTTCGTCTCCGCACCGGACTCGTCCGTCACCTCCACCACCGCCTCCGGTACCGCAAGCTGGTAGTGGCGGCCGACCAGGCTCAGCACGACACGCGGCCTCGGGCCTTCTGACCGTACGTCCAGGGAGCCCGCCAGGTGCCCGGTCGGGTCGGGCTGGCCCGGCCCGAAGTCCTGGAAGCGCCCTTCGCCGTCGACGACCGTGATGTCCACGCCGAACGTCCGGGCAGCCAGCACCGGCAGCAGGTCCGCGGCCCCGTGGTCCCAGCCCACCTCGCCCTGCGCGTCGCCCGGGCGCATCAGCTGGGCGACGGCCAGCGCGGCCCGGGCCTCGGGGTACAAGGTCACGGAGTGCGGCATCAGACCCCCGAGTCCGTCGAACTCGCGTCCTGCGGGGGTGCCTTCACCCAGCGGCCCGGACCCACGCAGCCCCGCCCCGGTTGCTTCGGCGTCGCTGAACGTGTCGGTCTCGTCCGGAGCGACGGAGTCGAGCAGGTCCGCGTCCGACGGGTCCATGAGCCGGGCTGCGAGCGCCCGTCGCGTCGTGTCCACCGCTGCTCGCCGGTCCGCGATGTCCACCCCCAGGTCGGTGAGCAGGTGCGGCGCGCTCCTGCTCAGCCCTTCCACGAGGGCGTGCAGGAAGGCGTCCCCGTCCTTCGGCACGTCGTGCAACGCATACGTGACGTGGTCGGGCGAGACCAGCCGGGCGCCGTCACCGGTGCCGGTCCTGGTGTACACCGCCGGCCGCGGTGCGGCCCGCTGCCCGGGTGGCGGAGGAGCCACGGCCGGCTTGCGGTAGCTCACGGCCGGCGGCTCCGGCCGTCCCGCGAGACGGGCCAGACCCTCGGCGGTCGCCGCCTCCTGATGCCAGCGGGTGAGCTGGTCGGTCGCCGCGCGCACCCGGTGGTACTCGGCTGCCGCGGTCTCCGCCGTCGTCCTCAGCGCGTCGAGCAGAGCGCGCCGGTTGTCGAACGCCCTGACGGCGGCATCGCGCCGGCCGGTGGCCGCCGCGACCCGGAGCGCCGCTGCGGCCACCGCCTCCTCCGCCCTGGTCACCTCGCGGCCGGCCTCCTCCGCGGGCCTCCGCAGGACGGCGACCCGGGCCTCGACGGACCGCAGTTCTTCCTCGGCAGCGGCAAGCGACCGGCGGCCCTCGGTGATCTGCTCACGCAGCAGCTCCGCCCAGCCGTCGTGAGCGGCCTCACCGGCGGACTCCACAGCCGCCGCGAGGTCGGACCGTGCCGCTTCGACCTGCTCGCGCAGTGCGTCCCGGAGGGCTGTCGCCGCGGCCAGGGCGTCGCGGGGCGCCCGGGCGGCCCGGACGGCTGCCTCCAGGCGCCGGCCGTCCCCTTCGGCGGCTGTCTGCGCGTCCGCGAGGGTGATCTGCGTGGCGTCCCGCTCCTCCTTCAGGCCGATCGCCGGGCGCCGCTTCTTCCAGTACGCCTTGTCCGCGTCGACCCACGCCTTGCTCGCCGCGGCGACGGCATCCCACGCGGCGGCCACCCGGGCGGGGAAGTTCGTGTCGTCGATCAGTCCGAGTTCCCTGGCGACGTCGTCCCTGACCCAGGCCAGGGCGTACGCCTGGGAGCTCACGGCCTTGGGCCCGGGCCGGACGTGGCCGAAGGTCCCGCCGACGAAGCGGCCCACCCGGGTGTCCTTGAGACCCCGCCGTACGTCGGCGACGCTCAGCCAGGAGGTGGGGACGGCGAACAGGAACACCCGCCCCGTCTTGGGCTTGGTGTTGATGGAGGTCAGCTGGTCCGCCGAGGTGGGCAGCGCCTCACCCTCGGCGGCGTACGGCCCCGTGCCCGACCCGCCCAGCTGGTGGAGGCCGGTCTTGTCGGAGCTGATGAGCACGCCCGCCCCGAGCGCGGAGTCCTGGGTGTTCTCCCGGCCCACGGACGCCGCGGCACCTGCCCCGCTCCGCCGGAGTACCTCCATCTTCTTGCCGTCGGCGACGGTCAGCAGCCGGGCACGGCTGAAGTCGGGCTTGGCGTACAGGTCGAGCTGAGCCCGCTCGTCGCCGGCGATGTTCTTCTCGCTCAGCCCCGGGACGCCGTACCCCTGCGGGGTGGCCGCCCGGTGGTAGTACGCCGTCAGAGCGGCGTTGCCGGTGGCGTCTTCCAGCGCCTGGGCCGATCCGGTGCCCAGCCGGGTCAGCCCGGTGTCCCTGGCCCGGCGCGGCGCGTCGGGCCCGTCCATGGAGAAGCCGGCGTCGTAGGAGAGGGCGAGCGCATAGGTGTTCGCGACCTGGATGTCGGCGAGACCGACGATACGGCGCACGTCGAAGCCGTTCTCGGGGAAGTGGAAGGGCTTCAGTGCGCCGTCCCCGTGCGGTGTGTCAGGCCCCAGCGTGTACGCCGGGGGTTCCTGCCGGGGTGCGGCGAGACCGGTCAGTCGGGGCGCCTCCAACTGTCCGTCGTCCGGACCGGTCTCGGGTGTCATCAGGCTCATCGGGACGTGCTCGCGCAGCGTCCCGGCGGGGCCCTCCTCGGTGAGGACCTGCTTCCCGCGGAACCGGTCGAACCGGGCCCGCACCGGACCCCGTTGCCCGGAGGGCGGATCGTCGGCCTCCAGCGTGATCCGCAGGGTGTAGGGCGTCGCGATCTCCGCGTACGGTTCTGTCGAAGCCACGCGGAACACGGTCAAAGTCGATTCGGTACGGCTCTCGCCGCTGGTCTTCCGCCCGGAGCCGGTCTCCGTGAATGTGGGGCCCGCGGCCACCGCCGTGGCGTTCTCCGTGTGGACCGCCTCACCGACGAGGTACCCGAACTCGGCGCCCTCCGTGGACTCCACGCCCTCGGTGACGGTCTCGATCGCCCGCCGGTTCTCCTCCATCTCCACACTGTGGTCCAGCATCGTGAACACGGCTTCGCCGGGAACGAGTTGGACCCTGATCCGGACCTGCCGCCTCCCCAGGCGGACGCTGTGCCAGCCCCACGCCCCGGTGCGGGCCGGGACCGACGTCCCGCCACCCGTCATCTCCTTGTCCAGGGCACGCATGACCCGGGACGAGACCAGGGTGCGTACGCGTTCCAGGCCCGCGTCGTCGAGGCCGAGCGTGGCCACCCGCCGCTCGAACGCGGCCAGTACCGCGGACGGGTCCAGCGCGTTGACGGCGTACGTACCGAAGTTGTTGTCCCCGAGCCATGGTTGCGGGGACCAGCGCTCGCGGGTGTAACGCGGCACCTCACCCATGCCGTCGTCGATCAGCCCTACCAGGTGCGCGCTCTTCTCCGGCACATGGGCGAGCCAGCCGCCGGGCACACTCGTCATCCGCCCGGCCGCCGAGGCCAGCCAGCCGGGCACGAGCGGCCGGCCCACGGCGGCGGAGCCCAGCAGGCTGGACGCCAGCGCCAGCCAGTGCTCGGCGGTGCCCGACACCAGCACCTGGTGGCCGAAGCCCTTGCGGTTCATGTCGTGGACGAAGGAGCGGGTCACCGTCCTGCTCCTCTGGTCGGACCGCGACCAGGGGCTGGCGACGAGACCGTACGTGCCCAGCAGCCCGGGCCCGGCCGCGTGGGAGCTGGCGTAGACCAGCTGTCCGCCGGTGAAGAAGGTACGGGCCTTGGTGAGCTTCCCCGCCGACTGGCCGCTGCCGCCGAGCACCATCTCCGTGTCCATCGGCACCGCTCCGGTCAGCGCCCGGATGCCGTCCACCGCCGTGAGGTGCCGGAAGGTCGCCCAGAGGGTGGCGTAGGGGCCCTTGCCCATCAGCCCCGACGCACTCCACCCCAGCGGCCCGGAACTCTGGTCGAAGTTGGCCGTCAGGTACTGGGCCTGGAACGCCCGGAGCACGGCTTCACGGGTGGGCGCCCCCTCCTCGGTGAGCTGCCATGCCCCGCCCGACCCGGAGGTCATGACCTGACCGAGCGCCGCAAGGAGTGCGGGGGAGGGAACCACACCGACGGTCAGGAACGGATGGTTCTGCAGCTCCCGGAACATCCGCGAGCCCCGGCCGTCCGGTGTGACCGGGCCCGCTTCGCCCATCAGGTCGGCGGCGCGCACCAGGCCGCCGGGCCGGGACAGGTCGCCCAGGGCCAGCGCCCGCGCCCGCTCGGGCCGCAGGACGCGCACCGGCTGCGTGGCAACGGCCGCGTACGGGTCAGCCGTCCCCCGGCCGTGCGGGTCCACGGCGGGGGCGTGCGAACCGGGGATGCTGATGAGCACCTGCCCCCTCAGTGGTCCGCCACCGACCCCGCGCCCACCGGACGTGGTGCCGATGAGCACGTCCCTCGGCTGCCGGAAGACGAACGGCTGGGTCCCCAGCAGCCCCAGCGTCGCGGTTCCGCGCAGCAGCCCGCGGAAGCGCCAGTACCCGCCGCGGTCCACGGTGAGCGAAAGGTCGTAACGGTACAGGTGCGAAGGTCCGGCACTCACCGCCATCGGCTCGTATGTGGCCGTCGCACCGAAGCCGGTCTCCTCGTCGGCCTGCCATCCCGCGCGTACACCCGCACTCGGCCCGCCGGCGTTGTGCGGGGCACCGATGTCGTCAGCCAGCGGGTCACGAAACGCGATCAGCCCCTCGACCCCCAACTCCCCGAGGCGCTTGGCGCTCTTCTGCCCGTCCACCCGCTCCACACCGACCGAGCTGTAGCGCAGCCTGAAGTCGTCCTGCCCGCCCACGAAACGACGGTTGGTCAGCTCCCCCCGCAGCCATATGTAGCGGTGGCCCTGCCCGATCCGGCCGGGTTCCTCGAAACGGACCCGGATCCCGGTCGTGGTCAGCGCCTCCAGATTCCCGGCCATGCTCCGGTGCGAGAGCGCGGCGAGCACCTCGAGGGTGTTGGCCAGTGCCGTGCGGTACTCGTCGTCGCTGCGCCAGAGGGAGGACACCGGAGGGGCGCCGGCGTCCGGCCCCGACGGGCCCAGCAGGGCCGCCGTCCGCTCCCGCCACGTCCTGCGCTGCGGGGGCGCCAACTGGTCGAGCCGTGCGACGAGTCCGGGATAGGCCGCCGCGAGCGCCGTCAGCACCTCGTCGGCGAACGTGTCCAGAAGGGTGCGGGGCTGCCCGGCCGGGCCCGGCCCGCCCGTCCTCCTGCCGTCGGCGAAGGTGAACTCCTCGACCCGGTGCATGCCCAGGGTGGGCGGCCGGTCCCGGGTCAGGTACGCGGGGGCGAACGGCTCGGGCCCCCCTGCCCGCAGCGCACGCCGCAGCCCGTCGTCCCACCCGGCCAGCCGCCGCGCCTCCGTGCGGGTCATCCGGTCGACGCTCCATGTGTGGAACCGCCCGGCCCGTCCGGTGCTGCCGCTGAGCTGGACGTGGACCGTCTTGCGCACCAGGTACAGACCGGTGGGATCGCCCTTGACCTGGCCGGCCGACTTGACCGCCCCCGAGCCGCCGAGTCCCGCGGTGCGCGACACGGAGAAGAGATAGCGGAACGCCCCGCCGAACTGGAGCCGGAGGTTCAGGAAACCGTCCGCCAGGTCGAAGAAGTTGAAGGCCGGGCCCGCGACCCCGTCGATGCCGATCGCCGCCGACTTCTGAAGACTGCGCTCGTTGCGCACCGTCAGGGTGTTGATGTCGCGCATCTCGGCGTCGGCCGTCTCGGTGATCAGTGTCGCCCGCCCCGGCACGACGTCGACGACGAACACACCGAGAGGCGTACGGACCTTGTCGTCGGCGAACAGCGGGACGGTGGTGACGCGGCCTCTGGACAGGGCCGGACTCTGTCGTTGAAAGCTCAACGAGGAAAAGAAGGAGTTGAGTTCTTTGTAGGCGGTGCTGCCTGGCGCCACTCCGATCTCGGCCGCGGCCCAATCCCGTATCTGTGAGACGGGCCCGAACCCCTCCGTCCGCACCAGCCGGTAGGACGATTGCCGGTCGAGCTCCAGGGAGCGGGGGATCCGCCCGGGGACGGCCTTCGTCTTCGTCACACTGTCCTGCAGCCGCACGGACAGCCCGTCCCGCATCGCGAATCCGAAGACGGCGGGCGCGGTGCCGGTCACGGTCCGGCCCTGTGCGTCGGTCACCCGCAGCTCGTAGTACACGTGGTCCAGGTAGACCCGGGAGCCGTCCAGAGCGCGGGTCTCCGTCTGGGTCGTGCCGTGCTCGGTCTGTCCGTACGCCACCCGGTCGGTCCAGCCCAGCCGTAGACCTATCCGCCCGAAGCCGCTGAAGGCCACCGCCCCCACCGGTCCGACCGGCCCGCCCAGCGCCAGCTGGGTCACCGACTGCATGGTCTTGCTCTGCCCCGTCACCCCCACCGACCGGTGCATCCCGTCCACCTTCACAGGACTGCCGTACGTATCGGGGAACTGCTCCCACTCTCCGTAGTGGCGCACAGTGAGCGCCAGCATGCGCACACTGCCGTCCTCGGCCGTGTAGGGAAAGACGCGTCCGTCCCCAGCCAGCGTCTTGGGCTCGTGCGTGAACGCGTACGCGACATCGTCCATCAGGGCGGATCCGGCCGGGCGGCCCTTCCTCGACGGTGCCGGACGCACGGTGTCGCCGACCTGCGACAGCACCCGGCCGATCTCCGCCAGTGCCTGCTGCCTGCCGCGCAGGACGAGGTCGCTGTGCCCGAAGGTCATGCCACCCAGGACCAGGGGGAGCGGAACGTCGGACGGCGCGTTCGCGAGAAGTTCCACGACGTCGTCGATGTAGGCGGGCATCCGGGTGCCGTTGCCGAAGTCCACCGGCTCCCGCCGCCCGCCGAGCGGCCGGGGCATGTCCCGGTCCAGGACGGGCGGCCTGGTGCCGGGCAGGACGGGTGCGTACGGTTCCGCACCGGCTGTGGCCGGCCGCACGGCGGTCGGGGCGCCGGTGGGGGCCGCGGCGGAGGCGGCTGGGCCCGGGGCCGGAGCCGGGGCCGGAGCCGGGGCCGGAGCCGGGGTCGCGGCCGAGGCCGGCGTCGAGGGTGTGGAGCCGGTGGTGGGCCTGACAGCGGGCGGGTCCCCGATGTGTGCCGCGATCAGGTGCAGGTGACGCCCGCGCAGGCCGCCCTGGGCGAGCTCTTCGGGTGCGGGACGCCGGTAGTCCCCCATAAGGCTTCCTCGGACGTCCGGGCGATGAGGTGCGACGGCGTGCCGGGACTCGTCGCGCAGACCGAGCATGTGCGCGATCTCGTGCGCGTAGTCGACGGCATCCCCGTCCGCCCACCACGCGGACCGCGTCATCTGCCGGTCGCGGCCGATGAGGCGGACGTTGAGACCGTGCGGGTGCGGATCGTGCTCGACCTGCTCCAGGCTCACGTGCAGCAGGTCGCCGTTCGGCAGCCGGTGACCGGGGGCGTTGAACAGCGCCTCGACCCCGGCGAGGGCCTTCTCCCACACGCCCTGCGGCAGCCCGCCGGAACCGCCGACGCCGACCTGGACCGTCAGGTCGGTGAAAAGTTCGCCGCCTGCCTCGAAACGCCGTACGTCGAACTTCGACTGCACCACGAACTGGGTCGTGCGGCCGGGCCGTTGCGGGTCGGGAGGCGTCGACAGCGGATCGACCCAGGTGGACGAGCGGGTGTACGGTACCGCGCCGGCACGCACCGCCTCCCAGGCGGGTGACCCTGGGCCTCCGGGCCCGCCCGCGCCGGCCGCCCGGGCCACGCCGACGACCTCCGGACCGTCCGGTGCCCCCGCCCCCGTCGGCTCCTGCTGCCCGGCGGACCGGATGCCCGGCGACGGCGGTGCGGGAGGGGCGGGCGAAGGAGCGGACGCATCCGGGCCGGATACGGGTGCGGCGGCGGCCGTCGGAGCCGTGGACGACGGGGGAACGGGGGAGGGAAGGCCCGGCGCGCCCGCTGCCGATGTGGGGGGATCCGACGACGGCGGTGCCACGGCCGGGGCGGCTTCCGGGAGTTCGGGCGGTGCGTGTGCCGGTGCGGGGGCAGGTCCGTGCGCCGCCGTCGGGACACCGGCGGCCCCCGGGGCGTCGGTTCCGGCGCGGGCGGCGTGGGAGGCGGGGGCCCCGCTGCCGGTGGTCTCGGAACGGGCAGGGAGCTCCTGACCGTGGCCATCGGCCGGACCCGTCCGGTCCGCGTCGGGGACTCTCCCCACGGGCGGAGCGGAAGCGGTCGGGAGCGAACTGGTCGGGAATGACGTGGCCGGGGCAGAGGGGGCCGGTGAGGCGACGGGAGAGGACGGCGCCGCCGTGCGCGGCACGGTGGTCGCCTGCCCCGACGGCTCGCCGCCGAACTCGACGTCCCCGCCCTCACCGCTCAGCTCTCTCGCCCCGGCCGACCACTCCGGGCCCCCGACTGCCGCACCTCGCCCGGTGGTCGGGGGCCGTGCCGCCTCCGGGGCCGACGGTATGTCGGCGTCCACCGGCCACGGAGCGGGCGCATCCGCCTCGGAGCGCCCCGCCGTCCCCATCGCATGATTCGAGGTGGCCGGGACGAGTGGCGGCAGCCCGGTCCCCTGCGCGGCCGGACCTGAACCCGGCACGCCACCCCCGTGCGGAGCCGTGTCCCCCGTTCCGCTTCGGGCAGCGCCCGACGGCACCGGGGCAGGGGCTGTGACGGGCGTCGGGCCGGGCCCATGGGCCGTCCGCGGATACGCCGACGGGGCCGAGGACATCGCCGCAGGCGGTGTGGACGCCGTGGCGACCGTGGGCGTGGTGCCTACCGTGGCGGGCCCGGCCGGGGCCGACGGCAGGGTACCCGCCGGGGACGCGGGCGGCGCCACCGGTGACGACATCGGGGCAGCCACGGGCACGCTGGCCGCGGACACCGTGGACAGGGGCAGACCGTTCCCCCTGACGGTGGTGCCGGGACCCACTCCGGGCCCGGCGGACGACGGCACCCCACGCGTGCCCGGCGCACCGCCCCCGTCGGCAGCGTCCGATCGCGGCGGGTCGTTGAGCTCGCCGGGAGCCACCTCCGGGGCGAGGAACTTGTTGTTCAGCCGGAGTGCCGCTCCGCCGATCGCCGACTCGGCGTACATGCCGAACACCCCACTGGTGCCGGACCCCACGAAAGTCTCCCACGAGAACTCCCACGTCCCGTCGAAGGCTCCGGTGACCAGCACCTCCGCAAGGCTTTCACCGAGACCTGAGACGACGAAGGCCGCGGGGACGTCGTAGACGTCGTTGAGCCCCTCGGAGACGACGGGATGCCACTTCGTGACGTCTGTGTTCGGGTGGCCGCGGGAGGGGCCGCCACCGTTCCTGAACCAGTTCTTGAACGTGTTCGAGGCGCGTCCCAGGACGCTCTCGAAGAAGCCCCCGAAAGCACCGAACGCCGCAGCCTTACCGACGTCGCCCCAGTCGATGCCCGACGGTTTGCGGCCCGGCGGGTTGATCGCGATCTGGGCGAGGTTGACCGTCAGCATCTTGATCGCCTCAGCGAAGGCATCGCTGAGCGCGGGCGCGAGATGGGTCATCCGCAGCAGCCGGTCGATGATCATCAGCAGGGCCAGCCGGCTGCGGGCCCGCGCCAGCGCCATCTGGGAGACCGACGTACCGCCGGTGAAGAAAGCCAAGGCGGCCAGCACGGCGAGCTCGATCAGGAGCATGACGACCTCGGCGATGATCTCCCACTTCGACTCCTGGATCTTCATCGAGTAGTCGATCTGACCGCGCGCCAGGTCATCCAGCTGGTCGACGAACCCCTGGAGCCGGTCGGTTCCCCCGTCGTTCATCAGCAAGGACAGACCCTGGGTGTAGCCGCGCGCGACGTCCTGCGGAAGCGCGCGGCCGGCGTTGCGGACGGACTGCTTCACGGCGTCACGCAGTTCGAGTACGCGTTTCGCCAGGTCGAGGTAGAGCTCTCGGCTGTCCCAGGCCAGGTTTTCCCTGGCCTGTACCGGCATCTCACCGAGCAGGACCCAGAGCATCCTCCTGACGTCATCAGGAAAATCGATCTCCCGCACTCAGTGCTTCCCCTGCCCACCAGTGGCCTCAGGGCGCTCGTGGACCCTTCTCCCGTGGGCCTCGATCCGGTCGGTGACGTCGGCGCGGGTGCTCTCGATGTTCTCCAGATTGGTGAGCGTCGCCGAGACCAGCGCGTCCAGGGCCTCGTACAGTCCCTGGACGACGTCCGCGCAGTACGCGTTGTTCCGCTGGTACTGCGGCCGCACCTGGCGAGCGAAGTCGTCCGTCCAGCCGGGCCATGGCGTGTAGGCGCTCTCCTGCTGCCTGAAGTCCTGGACCATCCGCCTCGCCAGAGCGGGCAGGCTCTTCATCTCCTCGATACTGCGCCGCAGACCGCTCGGATCCGCCTCGTACACCCCGCTCACACCCGGTCCCCCTTCCGGGACAACGGCGCCCCGGGGCGCCCGCCACCGTGGAGGCCACCCGGACGCCCTGCTGCCCGACCGGTGCCTGACCGACCGTGGGCGGGCAGGCACGGGATCGTGAGATCGACCGCCCGTGCGTGAGCACGGACGGTCGGGCACGTTCCGGCCATCTGTGTGACGGTCATGGGCCCTCTCCTCCAGGAGCCGTGTACGCCCGGACCGACGTCGCCGGCCGAGATGCGGATCAAGCGGATCGTAAGCAATCAAGCCCCCCTCCCGAGGCTTCCCGAGCGGTGTGCGGACCGACCCTCGACCAGGATTCATGGGCGCGCTCCGGACCGTTGTCCGGCCGTTCACCACTCCCGGCCCATGCTTCGGTGGCACCCCTGTCTGGCCACCCCCGCACGCGGTTCTCCGCGGAACCCGCCCGCTGCGCCCCCGGCACCGCTCGGGACGACCGTCGACGTGCTGCGGCCCGGCCTCGTGCGTCCCGACGAGTACTCGCTCGGCGGGAGACCGCAGGGTTCGAGTCCGGTGGGCACTACGACAGCCGCCCCGGCCACCGGTTCGGTGCCGGGCACCGTCATCGCCGGCCACCGGACCCAGACGCGGGAGGTCGGTCGGCCGTCGCAGCCGATTTCTCCTCGAGACGGCCGGCCTCTTCCGGGGGACGTGCTCACCGGAACGGGGGTAAACGGACGACGGGCACCTCGACAGCTGCATCCGAGCATGCCCGCTTCACCGGGAAGCTCCAATGCTCAGCTGGCTACGCGTCCGTTCCGAGCAACGGACGCCCGAGTGGGAGACCCGCCACGCGGTCCGCTCCGGAGTCGAGGGAACGGTCAAGGTGAGGAGACATCAGGTTGGGGAGTGACCCGCTCTGTCATTCACGACCTGGAAGCGGTGGGTCCGGATTGTGGCGCAGCGCGTCCAGCACGGCGCGCACTGCCGCGCGGGGTGGTGAGCCGCGGCGGATGGCCGCCGTGATGGTGCGTGTCACCGGGGTTGCGAGTTCCCTGGTAGCTACGCGGTAACGGCTGTGGTCGACGGCCAGGCCGGGCAGCAGCGCGATCGACAGCCCTGCTTCGACGTGCTGCAGGGTCATCATGTAGTTGCTGAACCGTGACACCACCCGCGGCTCGAACCTCGATTGTCGGCACAGGCGTTGGGCGAGATTCGCCATGTAGGACTGCGGCATGTCGAACGCCCATGGCTCGTCCGCGTAGGCTGCGAGGTCAACGGCGCCGCGCCCGGCCGCGGGATGCTCGGGCGGGACCACCAGCAAGATCGGGTCCTTGGCCAGCGGTACGAGGTCGAGGTCCGGTCCCAACGGCAGCTCGTCAAAGTCCGTGGTCGTGATGACGATGTCCGCGTCGCCGATCCGCAGCGCGGGTACGCTCTCATGCGGCTCCAGCTCCAGCAGCTCGATCTCAAGGTGCGGATGCTCGCGCGCCAGCCGGGTCACCGCCGGCACGGCCATGGAGTGGATCGCGCTCTGGAACGCCCCCAGCCGCACCAGCCCGGCCGGTTCATCGCCGAACCCGCGCAGCTCCGTCTCGACGCTCTCCATGTGATCGAGGATGGTCCGCGCCCGCCGCGCGAGGATCAGCCCGGCCGAGGTCAGCCGCACCCGGCGTCCCGTCCGTTCGAGGAGCTGTGTGCGCGTCTCGGCCTCGAGCACGGCGAGCTGCTGAGACACGCTCGACGGGCTCAGGTTGGCGGCCTGGGCAACCGCCCGGACGGTACCCAGCGTGTCCAGCTGGCTCAGCAGCCGCAGCCTCCAGGGATTCATCACGCCCCCCATTGTTGTGCGGTTTCGCCGAACAGGACGGCCGGAATTG
The DNA here is from genome assembly GCF_042746715.1 of Streptomyces sp. NPDC058741. Classification (NCBI taxonomy): domain Bacteria; kingdom Bacillati; phylum Actinomycetota; class Actinomycetes; order Kitasatosporales; family Streptomycetaceae; genus Streptomyces; species Streptomyces sp. NPDC058741. Next base: position 188,319 of record NZ_JBHYQH010000004.1, read on the forward strand.
TGAGATAGACGTGTCGGTCACGCGGGCCCTACCGTCGGGGACATGGCTGCTTCGACCACCGCCCCCCTGTCCACCGAAACCTTCTGGGCCGACGCTGAGAGGCACCTCGTCCGCTACGGCGCCCAGTTCACCCACGAGATCATCGACCGCGCCGCCGGAAGTTTCGTGTTCACCGCGGACGGCCGGAGGATCCTCGACTTCACCTCCGGCCAGATGAGCGCGATCCTCGGCCACTCGCACCCGGAGATCGTCGCGACCGTCCAGCGTCAGGTCGCGACCCTCGACCACCTCTACAGCGGCATGCTCAGCCGCCCGGTCGTCGACCTCGCCCGACGCCTTGCCGACACGTTGCCCGCCCCCTTGGAGAAGGCACTGCTCCTGACCACCGGCGCCGAGTCCAACGAGGCCGCGATCCGGATGGCCAAACTCGTCACCGGCAAGCACGAGATCGTCTCGTTCGCGCGATCCTGGCACGGCATGACGCAGGCCGCCGCGTCCGCCACCTACAGCGCGGGCCGCAAGGGCTACGGCCCTGCCGCGCCCGGCAACTTCGCCATCCCCGTGCCGAACGCGTACCGGCCCGACTTCACCACGGCCGACGGCTCCCTGGACTGGCGCCGTCAGCTGGACTTCGCCTTCGATCTGATCGACGCCCAGTCGACCGGCAGTCTGGCCGCGTGCCTCGTCGAGCCGATTCTCAGCTCAGGCGGCATCATCGAGCCGCCGGCGGGTTATTTCGCGGCCCTGCAGGACAAATGCCGGAAACGCGGCATGCTGCTGATCCTCGACGAGGCCCAGACCGGCCTGTGCCGCACCGGGACCTGGTACGCGTTCGAACGCGACGGAGTCGTCCCCGACATCCTCACGCTGTCCAAGACGCTCGGCGCGGGACTGCCCCTCGCGGCCGTGGTCACCAGCGCCGAGATCGAGCAGGAGGCGTACGGGCGCGGGTTCCTGTTCTTCACCACGCACGTCGCCGACCCGCTGGTGGCTGCGGTCGGCAACACCGTCCTCGACGTCCTGAGCGGCGACAAGCTCGACGAGCGGGCGCGGTCGCTCGGCGTGTTCCTGCGCCGGGGCCTGGAGGACATCGCCGGGCGCCATGAGGTCGTCGGTGACATTCGCGGCCGGGGCCTGCTCGCCGGGCTTGAACTTGTCGTCGACCGCGAGACGAAGCGGAGCTCGGACGAGCTGGGCGCGCGGGTCACCCGGCGCTGCCTCGAACTCGGTCTGCACATGAACATCGTCCAGCTTCCCGGCATGGGCGGAGTCTTCCGGATCGCACCGCCGCTGACAGCCACCGAGGACGAGCTGTCGCTCGGCCTGGCAATTCTGGACGAGGCGATCGGCGACGCCTGCGCCGTCCTCTGATCATGCTGGTGGCGCCGGCCGGCTTTGGCCAGGACCGCTTGCGCCACGACGGCATCGACGGCGCCATCAGTGAGGCTCACCGAACGTCACCGCTGCTCGTGATCATCCGGATTCGCTCGGACACCGCTCATGGTCACGCGGAATTGCCCACGAAACCGCGGATCCTGGACATGGGCCGCCGCCCACGAGGGCGCGCAGGCTGCGTCCGTAGGCCCAGGCGTGCTCCCGGGCCACCGTCTCCGGCTGGTCGTGTCCGACCTGAGCCGCCATCCGCCCGTCCCCTTCGCGGTATCTGTACACGGGCGTCGGAAGCAGGATTCCGGGCGCGAGCCGTCCTGCTCGGGGTGTTCGTGCCGCTGGCCGTGCGCCGGTACGCGCACGGCCAGGGGTGAGCGGGCGGGCGGAGCAGCGGGCGCGGGCGATGCGCCCCTGTCACTGCCGGGCGGGGGTGAGGCATCGACAGGGGACGTACCGCGCTCGGGAACACGCCTGACGCTGCTGCGTGCCGTGGGGATGACGGACGGCGAGTGCGCAGCGGGCGCCGGGGGCGGTGCGACCGCCCGAGCGCGGGCCCCTACCTGCCGCCGAACAGCGAACGGCGCAGCCGGCGCAGCGGCGCGAAGAGCGAGACGCGACGCACGCGCGCGTTCCTGCCGCTGCGGTCGTGCGGCCGGCGCGCGGTCAGTTCACGCATCAGCGAGGTCGCCTCGACCGTCTCCCGCTGCGGGACGGCAGGGCCCCCCAGCACCGAGAGGTGGCGGTCGAGGCGCGAACTGGTCGCGCTGCTCCCGCAGGTGATCGCAGGGACCCTGGCCCTGCTGCGGACTGTTATCTGTTCCATGTCACTCCCCACCCGTACGAGTCCACCCGGCCCGGGCAGGTTAACCCTATCGCCCCGGCCGGGCACACGTGTATCGCGGTCACAGGATTCACCTTCCCCATAAGGGTGTTGACGATGTATCTCCGACTACTTTCCGAATCCAAGAGATTTCAGCGTGAGTTGGACGATGGGCTGGGTGGTGGGCCGCGCCGATCCCCCGTCGGGCTCGACGGTCACGGCCAGTGAGGTCGCGGAGCTGCCGAGACCGGTCGCGACCAGCGGAGTGTCGCCTTGGAACAACCCCAGGGAGCGCGGTTGCGCGCCCGGGCGCATGAGCCACAACTGATGCACGCGGCCGCGCGGTGGTGCGCCGTATCCATCGAGGGTGACCACCGCGCTCCCCTCCGTGGCGGAAGCGATCACTCCGATGGTGCGGCCCCGGGCGTCCCGTCCGTTGCTCGCACGGGCGTCCGGAGCCGAGAGAACGTGGGCGATCTCACGTGAGCGATCACGTTCCGCGGCGAGTTCGTCCTCGGTGCGGTTCGCCTGCACCGCGAAGAGCGAGGCGACGACGAGGGCCGCGGCGGCGGTGGCGGTGGCGAAGGGCACGAACAGCGGGATCCGCCGCCGCACCCGTTGCCGCGGCGGCGGCTGGGCGCCCCACACGTGCGGCGGCAGCTGCGTGGACCGCGTGCGGGCCTGGCCGCGCGCCGCCTCCTGCCGCGCCGGGTCCTGCGGGGTCGCACGGACGGCGGCCATGACCCGGTCGCGCAGCGCGGCCGGCGGCTGCGCGGCCGCGGACCAGGCGAGCCGGACGGCGTCCTCGGACAGGGCGCGCACCTCGGCGGCGCAGCGGCCGCAGCCCTTCATGTGCTTCTCGAAACGGACCCGCTCGGCCGGCTCCAGCGCGTCGAGCGCGTAGGGGGCGGCCAGGAAATGCGGGTCCTCGCGGCGCAGGAGGCTCATGCCGCTCCTCCCAGGCACTCGCGCATCCGGGTCAGCCCGTCGCGCATCCGCGTCTTGACGGTGCCCAGCGGCAGGGACAACTGCTCGGCCACCTCACGGTAGGTGTACCCCTCGTAGTAGGCGAGCGTGACCGACTGGCGCTGCAGGACGGTGAGCCGGTCCAGGCAGCGGCGCACCCACTCGCGCTCCAGGCCGGCCTCGACCTCCTCGGTCACGTGGTCGAAGGCGGGCTGGCAGGCCCGCAGCGCCTCGCGCTGCTCGCGCTCCCCGGCCGCGCGTGCGCTGCGCACCCGCTCGACGGCGTGGCGGTGGGCCAGGGTGAGGATCCACGACATCGCGCTGCCCCGTCCCGGGTCGAACTTCGCGGCGGACCGCCACATCTCCAGCAACACCTCCTGAGCCACCTCATCCCATTGGGCGGGGTCGCGCACCACTCGCCGTACGAGCCCGAACACCGGGCCGGACACCAGTCCGTACAAGTCCTCGAACGCCCGGTGGTTCCCCCTCGCCACGAGCAGCAGCAGTTCGTCCGCCTCCACTCGGTCCCCCTCTCCGAGCCCGCATCGGGCCTGTCCCCTCGCACGAGGCATTCGCAACGCACACACCTCCGGACGGTGCTACGGATCAGCGGGCCGAAAACGCGGGTCGCCGGGCGGTGAACCAACTTTCGCGACCCGCCGTGACCAGGGTTGAGATTCGACCAATCCGCTGCGCCGAGCGCTCCGAAGTGTGTGTGTCAGGCAAGTCGGCACGGAGGACGGACGGCATGACACCTCTCTCCAGGACCGGTGCGGGACGCAGGAGCATCGCGACCGCGATCTGTGGTGCGCTGGCCGCCGGCGGTCCGCCGCCACAGCGTGCACACCGCCGACGCCCTCGCCTGGGCGCTGCACGTCAACGGCCGGGACGAGGAAGCCCTGCCCTACGCCCGGCGGGCCACCGCCACCGGCTACCGCAACGCGGCCTTCCTGTACCACCGCGGGATCGTCGCGCGTGCCACCGGCGACGAGCGCGGCGCCCGCGAGCACCTGAAGGCAGCCCTGGACCTGAACCCCGGCTTCTCGCCGCTCGGCGCGCGCGAGGCCCGTACCGCACTCAAGGACATGGAGGCGAACCGGTGACCGCGCGCCGGCTGTTCGCGTCCGGCGCCGCCGTCCCCACGGCCGCCTGCGCGCTCACCCTGCTGCCCGCCACCGCGGCGAGCGCCCACCCGCTGGGCAACCACGACCACCCGCACGACCACAACACCCCCCACTCGCACCCCCACACGCTCGAGCACACCCACGGCGGGGTCACCCACAGCCACCCCGTCGCCCCCACCCTGCGCGGCACGATCCTCATGGGGTTCGCCGACGGCCTCGTGCCCAGCCCGTCCGCCGTCGTCGTGCTGGTCGGCGCGGCGGCCCTCGGACAGGCCTGGTTCGGGCTGCTGCTCGTCGTCGCCTACGGCGTCGGGCTGGCGCTGACGCTCACGGCCGCCGGGTACGCCGTCGTCAGGGCGGGCAGCGGCATGACACGGCTGCTGGACCGACGCCCCCGCTGGAGCTCCGGCCCGGTCGCCGCACTGGTGCGCCGGACCGCCCCGCTCGGATCCGCCTTCGCGGTCGTCGTCCTGGGGGCCTGACTCGTGTTCAAGGGGGCGGCATCCGCACTGGGCTGAGTGACGTTCGTGAGGCGATCCGACGTCGTGGGGAAAACAGACCTCATGGGGTTTCCGCCCGGCTGCGAAGGGGGGCACGGTGTAACGGAGAACCGGGCCGTGAGCGGGTGATCGCGGGCCGCTACCGGCTGCTGGCGCCGCTCGGCGAAGGCGGTACGGGGACGGTGTGGCGCGCCCGCGACGAGGTGCTGCACCGCGAGGTCGCCGTCAAGGAGGTGCGCGCCCCCGCCGGGTTGGCGGGCGACGACGTGCAGCGGATGTACACCCGGCTGGAGCGGGAGGCCTGGGCGGCGGCCCGGGTCGCCAACCGCAACGTGGTGACGGTGTACGACGTGGCGACCGACGAGGACCGGCCGTGGATCGTCATGGAGCTGGTGCGCGGGCTGTCCCTGGCCGAGGTCCTCGACGCCGAGGGCCCGATGCCGCCGCGGCGTGCGGCGCACGTCGGCGTCGAGGTGCTGGCCGCGCTGCGGGCCGCGCACGAGGCCTGGGTGCTGCACCGGGACGCATCGTGCTCCCGACTTCGGCATCGCCATGGTCGAGGGCAGCTCCGCGCTGACCATGACCGGTGAGGTCATCGGCTCGCCCGAGTTCCTCGCCCCGGAACGGGCCCTGGGGCGCAGGCCCGGACCGGAGTCCGACCTGTGGTCGCTCGGGGTGCTGCTGTACGCGGCGGTCGAGGGCTGCTCGCCGTTCCGCCACGACACCCCGCTGAGCACCCTGCGCGCCATCGTCGACGAGGAACTGCCGCCGCCGCGCCGGGCCGGTCCGCTCGCCCCGGTCATCGAGGGGCTGCTGCGCAAGGACCCGGAGCAGCGGCTGCCGGCCGAACGGGCCGAGCGGGAGCTGCGGGTCGTGGCCGCCGGCGGCTCGCCGCGCAGGGACACCGTACGGGCGGTGCCGTTCGCGCCGGCGACGGCGGGCCGCGCGGAGCCCGCGCCGAGGTCCCCAAATGCCCTTCCCGGGGCGGACGGCCGCGTCCGGTGCGACGGCCGGGACCCCGGAGGCTCGCGAGGGCGACCGCCGGACCGGCGGGGTGCTGGTCGCGGGCGTGGTGGTACTGGCGCTCGCGGTGGGCGGGCTGACGTACGCGCTGCTGGACGAGGGGGGCGGCGACGCGGGCGACCGGGGCGCGGGGGCGAGTACGCCGGCCGGGACCGGGGACCCGACGCGGAACACGGGGAGCGGCAGGGCCAGTCCGTCGCCGACGCCGAGCGAGAGCAAGAGCGAGGAGAGCAGCCCGCCGCCGCAGTCGGTGCGGGTGGCGCTGGAGGCTACGCGCACCGACTACTCGGGTCCGTGTCCGCCGCCGGCCCGGGAGGCGCCACGGTTCACGGCGACGATCACGCTGGGACGGCTGCCGGCCGAGGTGCGCCACCGCTGGGTGACCGAGGACGGCTCGGTGCTGGACGGGGGCTGGAAGACGCTGTCGTTCCCGGCAGGGGGCGGCCACTCGAAGCAGGACGCGGTCGGTGTGACGGCCCGTGAGGGCTCCGGGACCGTCGCGAACGAGATCAGCTTCGAGGTGCGGGAGCCGGTGCGCGCCTCGTCGGAGTCGGTGCCGTTCTCGCTGAGCTGTGAGACGGAGACCCCGACGGGCGGGGCCTCCCCTTCTCCTTCGCGCACGGACGGGAACCCCGACTCCGGGTCGGACTCCGGGTCGGGGTCGGGCTGAGCCGTCAGTCGTTGGCGTTGAACACGGGCAGGTAGCCGCCGGACTGGCCGGGGGCCTTCGGGTGGTACGACTCGCCGATGTTGAGCCAGTTGACGCTGTGCAGCCAGGAGGAGCCGGAGCAGATCTCGTGGCCGGTGAAGGCTCCGCGCACGTCACCGAAGGCGAAGCCGTGGTTCGCGGCGCGTTTGCCGATGGTGCTGTTCAGCTGGTCGGAGGCGTCGTTGATGGCCTTGCGCTTGGTCTCGGACAGGCCGAGGCAGGTCGTGCCGAGCTTGTAGAAGCGGGGGTAGCCGAGCACGACGACCCGGGCGTTGGGGGCCTTGGAGCGGATGGCCGAGTAGACGCTGTCGAGCTTGCCGGGGAGCGTGGAGTCGACGTAGGCGCGGGCGGTGTTGACGCGGGACAGGCAGGTGCTGTCGGACTGGGTCACACAGGTCGTCATGACGTCGGCGAACCCGGCGTCGTTGCCTCCGACGCTGATGGAGACGAGGGTGGTGGCGCTGCTCAGCGGGCCGAGCTGTCCGGACAGAACATCACCCGTTCGGGCGCCGGAACAGGCCGTGAAGTCGAACCTCGAGGGTGAGTTGGCGGCGGCCCAGAGGTAGGGGTACGCCTTCGTGCTGCGCTTGCAGTCGCCGCTGGATCCGATGTAGCTGCCCGCGCCGACTCCCGAGGAGTAGGAGTCACCGAGCGCTGCGTACGGGCCGGTTGCGGCGAGGCCGGACGCCTGTGCCGTGGCCGCGCCGGTGAGGGCGGTGCCAACGGCGAGGAGCAGCGAGCTCACCAAGACGACGAGCGGGGAACGTCTCATGGAACCTCCCTTTAGCAGGATCTCTGCGACAACCGTGGTATCAGCTACGCGTGTTGATTGGGAAGTGTTCATGACAGGCCTTTTCGGCCCTCTTCACGGCAAGTGGCGCGTTCACAGCGCCTCGCGGGACCTTTCCGGCCTCATTTGTCGCGCGTTCATGTCAAATTTGTCGACTGTCACTCAGATCTCTTGCTCCACGCCCGTGGAGGGCCGACCCTCCACTCCGGCCGGAAGCGGAACGCGACGCTCGCGGTCCGTGTGCGCGAGCACGCGCACACCCCCGTTATGTTCTTCGCGGTCCTGCAAGAGGGCCGCTGGCCTCCGGGCCCGGCATGGCTGTTGCCCCCTGTCGAACGGATGACCGGGGGGTTGGTGTCACCGGGCCCGGGAGGTGCCGTCGGAGACGCTGATGAGAGGTCCGGCCACCGCCCGGTCCGGCGCAATGCCGGACAGCTCGTGGACCTGCTGTTCCAGCTCGGTGACCCGGCGGGTGAGCGTTTCGACGTCTGCCGGGGCGCCGAGGCCAGAGGCTTCCCAGGCCGCCTGTGGTAGACCTGCGAGCTGGACGGGTTGGCATGGCCGAGCAGGTCGGCGATCTCGTCCAGGACGGCGCCGGCATCGGCGGCATTGCTGGTGAATGCGTGTCGCAGGGCGTGGGGGTGGACGCCCTCGGGCAGCCACGCGCGACGCGACAACCGGCCGAACAGGCGTACCCCGGCGAGCACGGTGTTGATCCGGCGCGGCCCGCGGACCGGCTCGCTGCCGGGCCCGGCCACCACCTCGCTGTCGTCCCCGGGCGAGCGCCGCAGCCAGAACATGAAGCTGCCCAGGCGGCCCGCGGCCGTCGTCCAGTCCCGTCCGGTGCACCGGCACCAGGTCAGGTAGAGCGCGACCGCCCCGGCGTACGTCCGCGTCGTCGACTCCGCCTGATCGCGGCCGAACCGCACGTGCCGCAAGAACTCATCCGCCGCCGGTACGGGCTCCAGGCAGTCCTCGTCCAGCACGGTCCAGTACCGCTGACCCGACGGCATGACCACACGAAAGGGCCGGAGACTTCCGGAGAGCTCATGAGTCACGTGCCTTCAACGACAACAACGACGTGCACGACGCGGCGACGTGAAGCGTCGTACACGGCGTCCCGCCTACAGGTGATGCGACAGTGCTCGGCGCTGTCACGAACCAGAGAGAACGCGTGCGCGCGGCGGTCTCGTGCCGGATCATGGCGGCATGTCTGGAAACCCGCACGAGGCGCTGCCGATCCGGCTCAACGTCGACGACTCCGACTCCCCGTCAGACGTCGTCGACGCGCTGTTCCTCGGCCGTTTCGCGACGGGCGAGCAGCCGTGCTCCCACGCGGCGAACATCGACCGCGTCCGCTCCGGGGCGACGCTGATGCCGCCGGGCGCGCGGGTGCTGCGCGTCGCCCGCGACGACGACCGCAGCGCGACGCTCGCCGAGGGCGACGGCTGGACGGTGCTGATCTCCCGCTGGAACCGGGGCGCCGACGTCACGGTCACGGCGACCAGCGCCGAGCTGGCGCGGAAGGTCCTCGACCAGGCCACGGACGGCGCGGCGGACGAACCCGAACCGCAGCCGGAGAACGTCACGATGGGCTTCTGGTACGTCTCCCCCCGTCGCGGCCCGCACCGCACGACCCGCCAGATCGCGGCGGGCACGTGGGAGGAGGTCCGGCCCAACTACACCGCGCCCGTGGCGGACGCCATGGACCGGCTGATGAAGACGACCCCGGAGGACATCGCGGGCCGTCTCCTGCTGCTGCACGGCCCGCCCGGCACGGGAAAGACGTCGGCGCTGCGCACCCTGGCCCGGTCCTGGCGCGACTGGTGCCAGGTGGACTGCGTGCTGGACCCGGAGCGCCTCTTCGGCGACGTCGGCTACCTGATGGACATCGCGATCGGCGAGGAGGACGCCGCGGGCAAGGGCCGCTGGCGGCTGCTGCTCCTGGAGGACTGCGACGAGCTGATCCGCGGCGAGGCCAAGCACACGGCGGGCCAGGCGCTGTCGCGGCTGCTGAACCTGACGGACGGACTGCTCGGCCAGGGCCGGAACGTGCTGGTCGGCGTCACCACCAACGAGGACCTGGAGCGCCTGCACCCCGCCGTCGTCCGCCCCGGCCGCTGCCTGGCCCGTATCGAGGTGGGGCCGCTGACCCGCGCGGAGGCGGTGGGCTGGCTGGGCCGCGAGGACGGCGTCGGCCGCGAGGGCGCGACCCTGGCGGAGCTGTACGCGCTGCGGCGGGGCACGTCCCCGACGGCGCTGCCGGAGCCGCGCGGCGGGGTCGACGCGGGGCTGTACCTGTAGAGACCGGCGGGAGATCGGTGGGAGCTCCCGGCCCGGCGGTGTTTTGATGGGTCTATGGCCCTGTTCGTCGGCACGTCCGGATGGCAGTACAAGGACTGGCGTGACGTCCTGTATCCGTCGGGGCTGCCGGTGCGGCTCTGGCTGGAGGAGTACGCCCGGCACTTCGCGACCGTCGAGATCAACAACGCCTTCTACCGGCTGCCGGCCCGGGAGACCTTCGAGGGCTGGCGCGGACGCGTGCCCGAGGGCTTCGTCGTCGCGGTCAAGGCGAGCCGGTACCTGACCCACATCAAGCGGCTCAAGGACCCCCAGGAGCCGGTGCACCGGCTGATGAGCCACGCCGCGGGCCTCGGCGACCGCCTCGGCCCGGTCCTCCTCCAGCTCCCGCCCACACTGCGCGCCGACGCCGCCCTGCTGGACGCCTGCCTGACCTGCTTCCCGGCCTCGGTCAGGGTCGCCGTCGAGCCCCGCCACACCTCCTGGTGGACGCCGGAGGTCCGCGGCGTCCTGGAGGCGCGGCGCGCCGCCCTGTGCTGGGCCGACGTCCTGGGCCGCCCGGCGACACCGCTGTGGCGCACCGCCGACTGGGGCTACGTCCGCTTCCACCAGGGCCGCGCGCAGCCGTGGCCCCGCTACGGCCGCCGCTCCCTGACCACCTGGCTCGACCGCATCGCCACGACCTGGCCGCAGGGGGAGGACGTGTACGCGTACTTCAACAACGACGCCGGGGGCGCGGCGGTGGAGGACGCGCGGGTGTTCGCACGGGTGGGGCGGACGGCCGGCCTGGACATCACCCGCACACCGGAGCACCTGGTCCGGGACATGGCGGCCCGTCCCGGCGCCTACTCCCCGTAGGCCGCCCGCAGGGCGTCCCGGACCGCCGCCAGCGCGTCCGCCTCGGTGAGCCCGAGCCGCCGCGCCCGCTCCGCGTAGGCCGCTGCCGCGGACGCCGCCTCCCGTTCCGCCGCCGAGCCCGCGGCGGCCACGAAGGTGCCGTTGCGTCCGCGCGTCTCGATCACGCCGTCGGCCTCCAGTGCCCGGTACGCCTTCGCCACCGTGTTCGCCGCGAGCCCCAGCGACTCGGCCAGTCCCCGCACGGTCGGCAGCCGATAGCCCACCGGCAGCTCCCCCGACCGCGCCTGCTCGGAGATCCGCGCCCGCACCTGCTCGTACGGCGGAGCACTGTCGTCGATGTCGATCTTCAAGGTCACCGCCCGATTGTCGCGCACCGGACGGAAAAGGGGAGGCACCCGGAGCGCGCCCCGCGTAACCTGCGCCCCCATGACCGTGATCGTGCGCGACCTGCGCCCCGGCGTCCGGGCCGACGCCGAGGGGTTGTCCCGGACCCGCCGCCTGGCCCTGCCCTCCCTGCTGTCCACTCCCGAGTCCGTGGTGCACACCCTGACCCACGCCCACCCGGAGGCCCGCTTCTCCCAGCTGGTGGCCGAGGAGGACGGCGAGATCATCGGCACGGCCCAGGTGAGTGTCGCCCACGACAGCCCGGAGCCCGGCCAGGGCTCGGCCAACGTCTACGTACGCCCAGGCCGCAGGAACCGCGGCGCCGGTTCGCTGCTGCTGCGCACCGCGGAGGAGCGCCTGGCCGTCCTGGGCGTCACCCGGCTGTTCTCCTGGGTGCTGGACGAGCCGGAGAACCGCTCCTTCGCCGAGCGGAGGGGCTTCACGCCCGGCCGTTCCGCGTACTTCCTGCGCCTGGACCTCGCGGCAGGCCCACTGCCGCCCCGCCAGGACCCGCCGCCGGGTGTCGAGCTCCGCACGGCGGCCGACTTCGCGGACGACCCGCGTCCGCTGTTCGAACTGGACGCGGCGACGACGTCGGACGAACCGGGCGACATCGACGTCGAGTTCACGGACTACGGGGCCTGGGTGGAGGAGAGCTGGAAGCACCCACTGCTCAACCGGGAGCTGACCACGGTCGCCGTCGTCGACGGCCGTCCCGCCGCCTTCACCGTGGCCCACACCGACGACGACCGCCGCTACGGCACCGCCATGACCGGCACGGCCCGCGCGTTCCGCGGCCGGGGTCTGGCGAAGCTGGCCAAGAACGCCTCCCTGCACCGCGCCCGCGCGGCGGGGTACACGGAGGCGTTCACCGGCAACGACACGGGCAACGAACCGATGATCGCCGTCAACAGGTGGTTCGGCTACGAGATCTGCGCGACGGAGGTGCGCCATGTCCGCGAACTCGGCTGACGGACCGGAGCGGCTGGACGTCGTCCTCGTCAAGGCGGGCCGTACGAAGATCCGTTACCCCGCGGAGCTCCTGGCGGACGACGGCACGCGCATCGCGGTCCGGGCCCCCTGGGCCGGCTCGGGGGTGCGGGACTTCGGCTTCGTGCGCTTCGAGGCCGGGGACGTGTTCACCGAGTACTACTGGCGCGACCGCTGGTACGCGGTCAAGGAGGTCCGCTCCGCCGCGGGCGCGCTCAAGGGCTGGTACTGCGACGTCACGCGCCCGGCGGTCCGCTCGGGTTCCGACCTGACCGTCGAGGACCTCGACCTGGACCTGTGGGTCTCCGGGGACGGCTCGGACGTGCGGCGCCTGGACGAGGACGAGTTCGCGGCCAGTGGCCTCGCGGACACCGACCCGGAGGCGGCGTCGGCCGCGCTGTCGGCCCTCGACGACCTGGAGACCCTCGCCCGCGGGGGCGCCCTGCCCTCACTCCTGACCTGATGCTCCCCGGGTCGCGACCACCGCGTACCGCTCGTCCGTCACCTCCCTGCCCCACAGCAGCGGATCGCCGGAGAGCCGCTCCACACGCGACGGCCCGGCGATCGGGACGCGCAGGGCGGTCACCCGCGCCGCCGGTATCCCGACCGGCTCGGGCCCGCCCCACATCCCCTCGACGAGCACGAGCCGTCCTGAGGGCCGCAGCAGCCCGTACCAGTGGCGCAGGGCGCGGCCGGGGTCGGGCAGGGCCCACAGCACGTGCCGGACGAGCACGGCGTCGAAGCGCTGCTCGCCGACGGGGGGTGCCGCGGCGTCACCGAGGAGGAACACGGCGTCACGCCCGGCCAGCTTCTCCCGGGCGCGCGTCACCATCGCGGGCGAGAGGTCCACGCCGGTCACCCGGTGCCCCTGCTCGGACGCGAGGAGCGACAGGCTGCCGGTGCCGCAGCCGGGGTCCAGGACGTCGCCCGGACGCCCGGGCAGCCAGTCGCGCAGCCGGCCGGACCAGGCCCGCCGCACCGCGGGGTCGCGCAGACCGTGGTCCGGTTCCTCGTCGAAGGAGGCCGCCAGGGCGTCCCAGTCCACGTCCGGGCGGGCCGGGGCGGCGCCGTCGCTGTGATCCGTCACGGGCCCAGCGTGACACCCGCCACTGACAGTCGAAGGTGACCGCCGCCACAGACAAACCAGGAGCGATGAGGAACTCTCCCCCGAAAGGTCTACCTCCGCGAGAACGCGGAACCCGGTGGACCCTGAAGGAGGCAGCGATGCGCCGTACGACCGTGCAGAAGCCCCTCAAGAAGCCTGGCCTCCGCCGGATCCGCGAGGAGGCCGACGAGCGCCCCGGCAGGCGCCCGGAGGTCCGCAAGGACATCGCCCGCATCTGGTGGCCCGAGGTCTGAGCGGCTGGATCCCTCCGGCTCTCCCCCCCATCAGCGCGTGCGTGATCCCGGCCTCGGCCGGCCCCGGGGCGCGCCGGCCGAGGTCGCGCAGGTCCTCGGGTCGACCCCGGTCGATGCGCGGGAGTGGTGGCGGATGACCAGGGACAGCGGGGCTGCGACCGCGCGGTCGGCACCCGGTCAGAGCCAGACCGGGTCGTGGCTGCCGAAGGTGTCGCGGGCCACGCCTCCGAGGAAGGAGGCCGACACGGCACCATCTGGTGTGCCGCGTCGGTCCAGCCGCAGACGATGGCGCTGCCGTCTCCGTGGAAGGTCCGGCACAGGGCGGTGACCGGTGGCAGGGTCGCCAGGTCGAGCAGGCCGAAGGCGACCACGAGGGCCGGCACGGGCGCGCTGACGGTGGCGGTCATCATCAGTGGCAGGCTCACCATCAGCACGCCCCGCAGGATAGGCAGCCGGCCAGGAGCCGCCGGGCGTCCATGCGGCCGGTGAGCCGTCCGGAGGCGATCGTGCCCACCACGTTGAAGACGCCGATGAACGCCGGCAAGGCCGAGGCCGTGGTGACCGGCATGCCGGGGTCATTGGGCGGCCGGGGTGAAGTGGGTCCACATGACGCCGTTGGTGGATGCGCCGCAGATGGCGAACGCACCGGCGAACGGCCAGAACGGACGGCCAACCGCGACCACATGATCCGCATCGGCAAGGACGACACCGTCCTGCTGGCCAGCTCCCTGATTCCCGGCAACGAGAACGCCGTCTACCGGGTGATCAACGGGCTCACCCGGTGGGGCGCCCACGTGGTCCACAAGGGCAACTCCAAGGTGCGCGTCTCCGGGCACGCCAGCGCCGGAAGGGGACGGTCCGTGTGGCGTGGCGCAGCACGGTCAGGGTGCGGCGGGCAGCGCCCCGGACGGGTTCGGGCCGCGGGACGAAGGTGTCGCTGCCGTAGGGGCGCCGGCCCGGGTCGGCGGGGTGGTCGCGCAGTACCAGGCAGACCAGTGGCGTGATCGCCAGGCGGTCTCGGGCTCGTCGGGGCGGCGGTAGCCGGTGAGGAAGCCGACGATCTCGCCGTCCACGGTCGCGATCAGCGAACCGTCGGCGAGATCGCGGAACCACAGCGTGTAGTGGCAGATGCTGTTGGAGTCCAGGCCGGGGGTGTTCTCGACCGGTTTCCACACGGCCGGGCCGTCCTCGGGCACCGGCGCACGGAAGAGCGCCTGCTCGTTCGCGACGGTGGTCCGGTCTGCGCAGGCTGCGGGGGCAGCGTTGATCGTCATGGTCAGACCGCCTCGGTCTCCGTCAGCAGCGGGTGGGCCGTCATGGCGGGGATCCCTTCTCCATCGGGGGTACGCGGCACGGTCATGCCGTTTCGAGGACGGCGCCCTGCAGGATGCGACCGGGTCCCGCCCCGCGGCGCCCCGGACCGATCGCCGCGCGTACGGCGAGCACCCCTACCTGATGCCAGTCTGAGCACTCCCTTAACGGGGCCATAAGGATCACCTCCACCCGCCCTCAGCAGGCGATGTCGCGGTGCGCCGGGGTTAGCGTCGGATCACCTCACGGGATTCGGCCCACCGGTCCGGGCCCGGCCCCACGCACCGTTTCGAGGAGTTCCCGCATGCCCGCACGCCGTACGGCAGCCACCGTCGCCACCCTCGGCGCCCTCCCGCTCGCCCTGACCGCGCTGGCCGCCGCGCCCGCTGCCGCGCACGGTTCGATGGGAGGCCCGGTCAGCCGGGTCTCGCGGTGCTACGCCGAGGGCCCCGAGAGCCCGGAGTCGGCCGCCTGCACGGCGGCGGTCGCGGCGGGCGGCACCCAGGCCCTCTACGACTGGAACGGCGTCCGCATCGGTGACGCCGGCGGACACCACCAGCAGCTCATCCCGGACGGCAGGCTCTGCAGCGCGAACAACGCGGAGTTCAAGGGCCTCGACCTGGCCCGCGCCGACTGGCCCGCGACCGCGGTGAGCAGCGGGACCCACACCTTCAAGTACCGCGTGACGGCCCCTCACGAGGGCACTTTCACGGTGTACATCACCAAGCCCGGCTACGACCCTGCCGAGCCGCTCGCCTGGAGCGACCTGGACCTCGCGAACCCGGTCGCGACGGCCACCGACCCGGCCGCCACGGGCGGCTTCTACACCTTCTCCGGCCGGCTGCCCGAGCGTTCCGGCACGCACCTGCTGTACGCGGTCTGGCAGCGGTCGGACAGCTCCGAGGCCTTCTACTCCTGCTCGGACGTCCGCTTCGGCGGCGGCACCGCCCCGACGGGGGGCGGCGCGGCCCCGGCCCCGTCGGCTTCGGCCCCCACCGAGCAGCAGGTCGGGGACGGCAGCGACAAGTCGACGATCGAGCACCACGGGCACGGTGACGACGACCCGAGCACGTCGGCAAAGGCGGTAACCGCAGCGGACGGCGGCACGGACGGCAGTGTGGACGACGGCTCGAAGGAAGCCGCGGCGGACGCCTCGGGCGACCGGCCGAAGGCCGCCGCCGCGCCCGACCGGCCCGCGGCGGCCGGGGCCACCGGCGACCTCGCCGAGACGGGCGGGGACGGCAGCACCCCGTACATCGCGCTCGGCGGCGCGGCGGCCCTGGCGCTCGGCGCCTCGGCCCTGTTCCTCTCGGCGCGGCGCAGGGCGGTGAGCGGCGGCCGGCAGGGTCGCTGACCTCCTCCCACCGCCCCTGGACCGGGGCCTGTCCGGCGGCTCAGGCCGGACAGGCCCCGCAACGCTGCTCCGGCACGAACGCGCACGCGGCCCGTCCGCCGGCCCGCCGGTGGCATGAGTCGGCGGACGATACGTGTCAGCTAAACGCGGACGCGCAGGTGGTCGGTGTGGCGCGCCCCGGGTCGAGGGAGTTGGCCACCTCGTGGAAGACGACCCGGTCGAGCAGCGCGATGGTCACGTGCTCGGACAGGTCGACCGGACACAGGTCCTGCAGCAGGACGTTGCGCACGCCCGGCCCGCTCAGGTACTGGCTGCGCCAGGGCGTGACCACCTCGTCGTAGCGGGTGGCGATGACGGTGTAGCGCACGCCGGGCACGGTGTCGCCGCCCGCGTTCAGCCGCTGGAGGAAGTCGGACCCGACGACCTGGTCGGTGAGGGCGGGGGTGTTCTTCGACAGCAGGTCGGCCGCGCCCGGGAAGTACGGCAGCAGCTTGGTGAAGCCGTTCACGTTGGTGCCGTGGTTGCTGGGGGCGATGCCGACGAGCGCGTTCACCTTGGCGGCGCCGCCGAGGAACCGCAGGTACCAGCGGGGCATCATGCCGCCCTGCGAGTGCCCGACGATATCGGTCTCGGCGGCTCCGGTGGCGGCGAGCACCTTGTCGACGAAGTCCCGCAGCTGCGCGGCCGACTTCTCGACGGGTCCGAGGCCGTGGAAGAAGGGGACGCCTTGGATCTGTCCGTAGTCGAGGGAGAAGACGCAGTAGCCGCGGACCTTCAAGTAGGGGGCGAGACCCAGCCAGTTGTCGACGGAGTTGCCGAGCGTGCCGTGGACGAGGACGACGGGGCGGGGATGGGCGGCGGACGGCTTGCAGGAGTAGTCGTTCCAGCCGGAGCTCGGGGCGCCGGAGGCCTGGGCGGACGCGGCGGGGACAGTGACGGCGGCGGCCGTCAGCAGCAGCGCGGCCAGGGGTCTGAGCACTTTTTTCCAGGGCAGCATCGAGTGAACTCCTCGCGATGGTGGGGGAATGCGGCGTCACGATGCCCTGTGATCCGGATCACGGGATGCTGTTCACTCGTCAAGTTACGGGTGAGTAGCCGAAGTGGGAAGTTACGCGTCGGTAAAAACTTTTTACGTTCACCGGCGACGGCGGTGAAGGTGACGCCGCCTCACCAAACGGGCCGGATCGGCCCCTGCGGCGCGATCCGCAGCAACCGTGCGCTCAGCGCACGCAGTTCCCCCTCACCAAGGACCGCTTCCCACTCCCGTACGACCTCCGCGGCCGCCTCTTCCGCGGCCCGGGTGCACTCCCACCCCCGCCCGGTCAGCACGATCAGACGGGCCCGCGCGTCCCCGGGGTGCGGCCGGCGCTCGGCGTACCCCTTGCGGACGATCTCGTCGACGAGCTGACTGGCGGCCTGCTTGGTCACCCCGAGGTGGACGGCGAGGTCGGTGACCGTCGCGCCGTCCGGAGCGAGCCGGGCGAAGGCGAAGCCGTGCGCGGGCCGCATCCCCTCGAAGCCGCGGGCGAGCACCCCCTCGTTGATGCGCTGCGTGAGCCCGCCGGCGACGGCGAGCAGGGCGGCGGACAGGGCCATGGCCTCGGAGTTCTGCACGCATGCATTGAAACACCCTTGACATACAGGTCAAGCTGCTTGACTATGTAGTCAAGGAGATTGACCATATGGAGGTACACCATGCCCGTCGTCCGTTCGTCCGAGGCCGTCACCCACGAGATCCACGGCGCACGTTTCGTCTCGTACGCCACCCCGCGCAGCGGCAGCGAGGAGCTGTGCGCGTGGCGCGGGGAGATGCCGCCCGGTCTCAAGGCACCGGCGCACACCGTCAGCCGGGAGGAGATCCTCCATCTGCTCGACGGCGAACTGCTGATCACCCTCGACGGCCGCACCGAGCGGATCGCGGCGGGCGACACCGTGATCATCCACTCCGGCGCCACGCTGGCCGTCGAGAACCCCACCGACCGGACGGCGTACTCCTGGGTCACCACGTCCGTCGGCCTGGAGGCGGAGCTGGCCGACGGCACCCGCCTCGTGCCGCCGTGGGCCAACTGACGTCAGGCGGGCGGGTCTACGCCACCGCGCCTCCCAGTCCCCCCGGCATCACCGCCCGCGGCCCGAACTTCGCTCGCGCGCGGTCAGCGACCTCCTCGACGCGGCGGACCTTCTCGTCCACGGGGTCGAAGGTCAGCTGGTGGGAGGCCTGGTCGGCGGGGTCGAGCCCCTCGACGCGCAGAGCGATCGCCCGCACCCGGGCGCGCTGCAGCCCGAGTGCCTCGTACATGCCGTAGGCGGCCCTGGTCAGTTCCGGTGAGTGCGCGGTCGGTTCGGTCAGGGTGCGGCTGCGGACGGTGGCGGACCGGTCGGCGTAGCGCACGGTGAGGGTGAGCGTGCGGCAGACCTTCTCCAGGGCGCGCAGCCGGGCGCCGATCTCCTCGGCGGCCGACAGCAGCGCCCGGCGGTGCCGGCCGGGGTCCAGTTCGTCGCGGCCGAAGGGGCGTTCCGCGGCGAGGGACCGGGAGACGGCGTTCGGCACCACCCGGCCGCGGTCGACGCCGTTCGCCTTCTCGTGCAGCTCGCGCCCGGCCTTGGCGCCGACCAGCCGCTGCAGCGTGGGCAGGGGCGCGGCGGCGACCCGGCCGAGGGTGTCGAGGCCGTAGTCGGCCAGGATGCGGGAGGTCGCGGCGCCGACGCCGGGCAGCACCCCGACGGGCTTGTCGGCGAGGAACTCCGCGACGGCGTCCCGCCGCTCGGGCACCGCGCAGGTCACTCCGGGCCCCGCGTAGCGCAGCGCCACGCGGGCGGTCATCGGCCCGGGCCCGGCGCCGATCACGCAGGCGACGCCGTACAGCGCGAGCGCGCGTACCCGGATCACCGAGGCCAGTTCGACGGCGTCCCGCCCGAAGTACCGCTCGGCGCCCCGCAGGTCGGCCAGCGCCCCGTCGGGTGGCAGGGCCTGGACGACGGGGGTGAACTCCTCGAGCATCCCGAGCAGCTGGGGCAGGTCGGCCTCGCGGGCCGGTGGCAGCTGGAAACGTACGCAGAGGATGGTCATCCCGCACTCCCCGGACTCCGGTGCCACAACTTCCTTCCCACCGCGGGTCCTTCACCCGCGGGACGCAGATCGGCCCAGGGGTGCATCTCGTACCCCGTGGCCATGCGGATCCTCCGCCGCTCCATAGGGTTCCGGGCCGCCGAGCCGGCCGGCGCGGGCGCCCTCTCGGAGCCGGCGAGCCTGCGGCGCGCGGCCCCCTCGGCGTCGTCGCCGGAACCGTCCGGCTCACCGGGACCGCCGGCACCGGCCAGCCGGGCCGCGACGCCCTCCAGGCCCTCCTCCCGGCGCACCTCCAGCAGGTCCGCGAGGTTCCAGGCGGCGGCGCCCACCACGCTGAGGCTGCGCGGGCCGCGCCGCTGCACCACCCCGCGCACCAGCAGCAGCCAGGAGTGGAAGACGGTGTGGGCGCAGGCGTCGTGGGAGTCGTCGAAGAAGGCGAGGTCGACCAGGCCCGTGCCGTCGTCCAGGGTGGAGAAGATGACGCGCCTGCCGGACCGGATGGGCGGGGTCTGGGTGGCCGCCTTGGCGCCCGCGACCAGCACCGTCTCCCCGTGCCGGGCCTCGCGCAGCCGCCGCGCCGACATCACGCCCAGCTCGTCGAGGAACTGCCGGTGGTCGTCCATGAGGTTCCGTGAGGCGTCCATGGACAGCACGCCCAGCTCGGCGCTGAGCCGCTCCGAGGAGGTGAGGTCGGGCAGTCCGGCCGGTGCGGTCTTCCGCCCGCCGGCCAGCGGCAGCTGGCCGCCGCCCGCGCCCCGGGCGCCCCGGTGCAGCTCGGTCAGGTGCAGCTGCAGATCACGGCGGTTGGCGCCGAACGCGTCGAGCGCGCCCACCTGCGCGAGCCGCTGGGCCACGGGACGGCTGGGCCGGGCCCGTTCCCAGAAGTCGACCAGCGAGGTGTACGGCTGTCCCTCGGCGATCCGCGCCGCCTCGGCCTCGCCGATGCCGTGCACATCGGCAAGGGCCAGCCGCAACCCCTCTTTACCGGACACCAGTTCGATACGGTGGGCGACGCCCGACTTGTTCACGTCCAGCGGCAGCACGGGCACCCCGCGCCGCCGGGCGTCCGCGAGCAGCAGCCGCTTGGGGTACATGCCGGGGTCGTGCGTGAGCAACCCCGCGTAGAAGGCGGCCGGGTGATGCGCCTTCAGCCACGCCGACTGGTACGTCGGCACGGCGAAGGCGACCGCGTGCGCCTTGCAGAAGCCGTAGCTGCCGAAGGCCTCGACGATCTCCCAGGTCCGCTGAATCGTTTCCGCGTCGTAGCCCTTCGCCGCCGCGTGCTGTGCGAACCACACCTTGATCCGCGCCTGCGACTCCGGGTCCGACAGCCCGCGCCGCACCCGGTCGGCCTCGCCGCGCCCGCACCCGGTCATGATGTCGACGATGTCGATGATCTGCTCGTGGAAGACGACGACCCCGTACGTCTCCTTCAGCGGTCCCTCCAGGTCCGGGTGCGGGTACCGGATCGGCGCCCGCCCGTGCCGCGCCTCGATGAACGGCCGCACCATGTCGGCGGCGACCGGCCCGGGCCGGAACAGCGAGATGTCGACGACGAGATCATGGAAGGTCGCCGGCTGGAGCCGCCCGACCAGGTCCCGCTGCCCCGGGGACTCGATCTGGAAGCAGCCGAGCGTCTCAGTGGACCGGATCAGCCGGTACGTCTGCGGATCCCCCTCCGGCAGGGCGTCCAGATCGATCCGGGTCCCCGTCGCCCGCTCCACCTCCCCCACGGCGTGCGCCATCGCCGACTGCATCCGCACACCGAGCACGTCCAGCTTGAGCAGCCCGAGGTCCTCGACGTCGTCCTTGTCGAACTGCGCCATCGGGAAGCCCTCGCCGCTGGTCGGCATCACCGGCGTGCGCGCGAGCAGTGAGGCGTCGGACAGCAGCACCCCGCACGGGTGCATGGCCACCCCGCGCGGCAGGGCGTCCAGTGCCTCCACCAGCTCCCACAGCCTGCCGTACCTCTCCTTCTCTCCCGCCAGCGCGCGCAGCTCGGGCAGTTCCTCCAGCGCGGCGCGGGCGTCCCGGGCCCGGATGTGCGGGAAGGACTTGGCGATGCGGTCGATCTCGGCCGGATCCATGGACAGGGCGGCGCCCACGTCCCGGATGGCGTGCCGGACGCGGTACGTCTCCGGCATCGCGACCGTGGCCACCCGCCCGGTGCCGAACCGGCCGATGATCGCGCGGTAGACCTCCAGCCGGCGCGCGGACTCCACGTCGATGTCGATGTCGGGCAGCACGACCCGCTCCTTCGACAGGAACCGTTCCATCAGCAGCCGGTGCTCGATCGGATCGGCGTGCGCGATCCCGAGCAGGTGGTTGACGAGCGACCCGGCCCCCGAGCCCCGCGCAGCGACCCGGATGCCCAAGTTCCTTACGTCGTCGACCACTTGGGCGACGGTCAGGAAGTAGGATGCGAACCCGTGGTGGGCGATGATGTCCAGCTCGTGGTGCATCCGCTCCCAGTACGCGCGCCGCCGGCCGTATCCGCGCCGCACCATCCCGGCCGCCGCCCGAGAGGCCAGCGTCCGCTGGGCGGTACGGCGCCCGGCGCCGACGAGATGCGGCTCGGGGAAGTGGACGGTGCCCATTCCGAGATCGTCCTGGGGGTCGACCCGGCAGGCGGCGGCCGTGGCCTCGGTCTGCTCCACCAGCCGGCGGGCGGCCTCCCGCCGGAAGCCCGCCGCCTCGACGATCCGCCCGGCGGCGTGCGCCATGGCCTCGGGCCCCTTGAGCCAGGCCTCGCCGGAGTCGAGCTCCTTGGCCGGGTCGACGGGCACCAGCCGCCGCGCGGCGTCCAGCACGTCGGCGACGGGGCCCAGCCCGGGGTCGGCGTAGCGCACGGCGTTGGTGAGCACGGGGCGGATCCTCTGCTCGGCGGCGAATCCGACGGTACGGGCGGCCAGCCGCAGCGACCCGGGCCCGGTACCCGTCCGGCCGTGCCAGACGGCCTCCAGCCGCAGATCGTCGCCGTAGACCTCACGCCAGGGCAGCAGCAGCCTCGCGGCCCGGTCGGGACGCCCGGCGGCCAGGGCGCGCCCCACATCGGACGCGGGCCCGAGCAGTACGGTCAGCCCTTCCGCGCCGTCCTGGCGCTCCCAGGGCAGCAGCGGCGCCCTCTCCCCTTCATGGGCGGCCGAGACGAGCCGGCACAGCGCTCCCCAGCCCCGGGCACCGTCCCGGGCGAGGAAGACGGCGCGGGGAGCCGATTCGTCGACGAAGGCGCCGCCCCGCACCGGAGTGCGCCGCCGGACCCGCCTCCCGGAGTCCGGTTCGCCCGCCGCCACGGCGAGATCGACTCCGAACAGCGGCCGGACCCCGGCCTTGGCGCAGGCCTTCGCGAACCGGACGGCACCGGCGACCGTGTCGCGGTCGGTCAGGGCCAGGGCCTCCATGCCCCGCTCGGCGGCACGCTCGGCCAGCCGCTCCGGGTGCGAGGCGCCGTGGCGCAACGAGAATCCGGAGACGGTGTGCAGATGCGTGAATCCCGGCACACGCACCTCCCGCACTCGTGAGCGAACCCGCTCTCGAACATCTGTTCCCAGCTCCCCATCCCACCATAAACCAATTATCGAATAGACGTACGACATCCGTTCGGCCCCGTCCCACCTGCGGAAACACCCTTCCGCCCCCGACCGTGGAGGCGGGCGGCTACCTGGGTGCGGCGGCCCTGGCGATCAGCGCCGGGGCCAAGCCCTCCAACCCCGGCCGCGCGGCGATCCGCCTGGCGGTCATGGTCGTGGTCGCCCTTCTCGGCGGTCTCGGCGGAGCGCTCATCGTGGGCCCGGTCCTGGACGCCCTGCCCGGCAGCACGGCGGCCCTCTGGGGCCTGGGCACCCTGATCATCTTCGCCGTGGGCGCGGCCACCCTCGCCCTCCAGGGCGTCTTCGGCACGATCGGCATCGGCCTGGTCATCCTGCTGGTGGTCGTTCTCGGCAACCCGAGCGCGGGCGGCGCGCTGCCCCCGCCCCTGCTCCCGCCCTTCTGGAAGGCGATCGGCCCGGCGCTGCCCCCGGGCGCCGGCACCTGGTCGGCCCGCTCGATCGCCTACTTCGACGACAACGCGATGACCGGGCCCCTGCTGGTGCTGGCGGCCTGGGCGGTGGCGGGCACCGCGATCACCCTGGCGGCGGCCGCGCTCCGAGGTCGGGCGAACGCGACCGGGACGCCGTGATCACGACGGGCCCGCACCCGCCCCACGGCGATCCGGGTCCCGGCCGCGTCGCCGCCCAGGTCCTGGGCCAGCGTCGAGGCGAGCTTTCCGGCCGTCGCGACCGACAGGGTCCTGGGCGCGGAGACCTCGGGAGACTCGCTCGCGTTCGCGGACTGCAAGGTCACTCCCGCGGCGACCAGCGCGGTGGTGCCCGCGCCCGCCACGGCTGCACGCCGCCTCGGTATGCGTCGGTGCTTCAACTTCTGTCCTCCTGCGGGGGGACGGTCCGGGAGGTTGTGGGGACCTCGCGGACCGGAAGGCCTCGTTGACGAGGATCAACTATTCCGACGCCAACAGGAAGCACACAACGGTGAGTTCGAGACGCGCGTAGACAGCGCTTCGTGTGCGCACCCTTCTCACCGTCCATGGTCACATCGGATGCGGCCAACTCCCTTTCCCGCTGCAAACATTACGGGTGAGTAATGTGTCGGCACCCTGCGAGGTCCGCCCCTGGCTTGTTCTGATTCCTCCGGCGTCCGGTTCCGACGGTGCGTCAGGAAGGGCGATTGCGACAGAAGAAGCCCCCGCACGCCGGAGCGTACGGGGGCGAAGGTGGTGCGAGGTGAGGACCGGCAGACAGACCGGCAGACCGTTGAGGCCTAGTAGACGCTGACGCCGTAGGCGCTCAGGGCCTCCGTCACCGGCTGGAAGAACGTCGTGCCGCCGGAGGTGCAGTTGCCGCTGCCGCCGGAGGTCAGACCGTACGCGGTGCCGTTGCTGCCGTACAGCGCACCGCCGGAGTCGCCGGGCTCGGCGCAGACGGTGGTCTGGATCAGGCCGTAGACGATGTCGCCGCCGCCGTAGTTGACGGTCGCGTTGAGGGCGGTGACCCGGCCGCTGTGCGTACCGGTCGTGGAGCCGTCGCGGATGACGGTGGTGCCCACGCTCGGGGTGGCCGCGCGCGTGATGTCCACGCCGTTGGCCGTACCGGGCTTGCTGACCGAGGAGTTCGTGTACCGGACGATGCCGTAGTCGTTGCCCGGGAAGCTGGACCCGGCGGTCGAACCGAGCACCGTGGTACGGCCCGAGTTGGAGTACCAGGTGCCCGCGCCGTCGGTGCAGTGACCGGCGGTCAGGAAGTACTGGGTGCCGTTGCTGGCACGGACGTTGAAGCCGAGGGAGCAGCGCCCGACATTCGAGTAGATGGCGTCGCCGCCCTGGATGAGCTTGTTGAACTTGCCGGGGGTGCGCTTGATCGTGAGCGCGTCGGCGTTGGCGCCGGCCTGCTGCTTGATCTTCGCGATCTCGGCCCGGGTGACCGTGCTGTCGACGGTGACGAGCACCCGGTTGGTCTTGCTGTCGACGGCCCAGGCGGTGCCCGGGATGTCGGCCTTCAGCACGGAGCCGCTGGCGCTCTTGAGCTCGGTCGAGCTGAAGGCGGTGGGGGCGTCGGACGCGTTCGCGCTGGGGACCGCGATCGCGGCAGCGGCGACGAGGCCGGTGGAAACGGCGATCAGCCGGGTCCGTCTCGAGATGCCGCTACGAGGGGTGGTGCGCTTGATCCTCACTTTTCGTTCCTCCACAAAGGAAGTCGGGGGCCCTCGTGGGGTTGCGGGCCCGTGAGGCGCAGTCAGGTGACAGGCCGTCCGCATTCCGAACATGCCGTGCCCCTGACAAGCGCTGAACGGGAGTATTCGGCCGAACGACCGGTCGGCGCAAGGGTGCCTTTCGGCCTTCAACCTTTGACGATCTTCACGGCGGATTACCGAACGGACCCGCGGCGCGAGGACGCGGAAGAAGGGGCCGGCAAAGGACCGAGGCCGTGGCAGTACGCGCTTGCGGGCTCGGACGCGGCACCCCCGGCACACCGGGTGCCGGTCGCGGGGCGGACCCCGCGACCACCGAGAGATGGCCGGAATTCGATCCTCCGGATAGCCCTCGGCAGCGAGGGCTCCCCGGTCGCGCCGTCACAGCGTCAGCAGTCGCAGGGGCAGCAGCAGTCGCACCCGCCGCAGTCGCATTCCCGGCAGCACCCCTCGCGCTTCTTCCGGGACCAGGGTCCCTCGTACTCCTTGGCGCAGCACAGCTTGCAGGTGCAGCACAGCAGCCAGAACATGCCGCAGCCGGCCCAGAACCCGCGCGGCTGCGGCGGCTGGGGCACCGGCGCGCCCCCACCGAACCCACCGCCGCCGTACGCCCCTCCCCCGCCGGCGTACGGATGCCCGCCACCGCCCGCGTACGGGTTCTGCTGCGAGCCGTACGACCCCTGCCGCCCGTACGGCCCTTGCGGGGGGCGCTGCCCGTACGGACCGCCGCCCTGGTGGGAGGCGCACACCGGCACGGTGCCGAACGCCCGGTCCACCGAGCGCCGTACTTCGTGCACGAGCAGCAGGTGCACGAGCTTGGCGTCGGTGAACTCGACGTCGTTCAGCGCGAGGCGCACGCCGTGCACCGCGTCGTCGGCGAGCCGGCGCACCTCCGGCAGGGGCGTGCCCGTCGCGGCGATCGGGTTCCAGGCGCCTGACGCGGCGTCGGCGTGCAGGTCCTCCACGGCGTCCAGCAGGTGCGCGAGGCGGCCGAAGAGCCGTCCGGCCTCGGCGAGCGGACGCGCGTTGTGCGGCCGGCCGGCCAGGACCGCCGTGTGCGCGAAGGCGGCGGCGGTCGCGCTCTCGGTCGGTTCGGTGACCGTCAGGAGCGGCGTCCCGGGTCCGGCGAGCGCCTCGATGCCGGTCTGCCGGTCCACGGCGTCGACCAGGAGGGCGGTGTCGAACCCCACGGCGGTACCGGTCCGGGCCGCAGCCGCGTCCCAGCTCGCGGCCACCCGGCGCGCGGCCCGCGCCACCGGCCTGCGGGCCAGCAGCCCGTCGCCGTCGCCGATGTGGTCGCGCACCTTCGCCGAGGCCAGCACCAGGGACACGGCCGCCGCCAGCCGGGCCCCCTCGCCGTGCGCGACGGAGGCGGTGCGCATGCCGCGCAGCGGGCACGGGCCGGCCGTACGCCTCCCGGCGTCACCGGGCTGCGCCTGAGCCTCCGTCAAAGCGGAGACGAGAAGCCCGTCGTAGTTCGTCACCAGGCGGGCGAGCTGCCCGTGATCACCGCGCAGTGCGAGGCACAGCCCGCACAAATGCGCCATCCACTGACCGGCGAGCTTCTCCCCGAGCCGGTGTCTGCACGGCCTGACGATTCCGAACACGACGTTCCCCCGAGCCTGGTTCCGATGCTGAGCCGCGGCATCGTATCGGCCCGCGCATTCACCCGTACGCCCCGGCCGTCACCCGTACGCCGAGAAGAATCATATTTCACTCACAGTCAGCAGCCGTTTGAGAAAGAACCCTTGGGACACACGGACTCTCGACGGATTCGCTGTGCACCAGTACCGTCACAAACCCCCCGCGCGGCGTCTATCCACTTGGCGCGCCATCCGCATCATGGACGACCATAGGGATGCGGAAAGCAGAATGACCGCTGTGAGAGGAGGCGTCCATGGGATCGGTACGCAAGGCAAGTGCCTGGCTTGGCCTCGTCGACGACAAGGAAGACGAGCGTTACTACGACGACGACTACTCCGACGGGCCCGAGACCGGGGAGGCCTGGGTCACCGATCCGAGAGTCAAGGTGGCCTCGGACGTCGCCGAGGAGAAGGGCCGCCGGATCGGCACGGTGACCCCGGACAGCTTCCGGGACGCCCGCGTCATCGGCGAGCTGTTCCGCGACGGCGTGCCGGTCATCATGAACCTCACGGCCATGGAGGCCGCCGACGCCAAGCGCGTGGTCGACTTCGCGGCCGGGCTGATCTTCGGTCTGCGCGGTTCGATCGAGCGGGTGTCGACCCGCGTGTTCCTGCTGACCCCGGCGCACACGGAGATCGTCAACGGCGACCCGGCCGCGCACCGGGCGGACGGCTTCTTCAACCAGAGCTGAGGCAGGGCCGCTCACCGGCCCGCCCCGCGCGCAGGGTGGCGACCGGACAGGACTACCGGAAGGCGTCGAGCCCGGTGAGCGCCTTGCCCAGCACGAGCTGGTGCATCTCGACGGTGCCCTCGTAGGTGAGCACCGACTCGAGGTTGGTGGCGTGCCGCATGACGGGGTACTCGAGGGAGATCCCGTTGGCGCCGAGGACGGTCCGGGCCGTGCGGCAGATCTCGATCGCCTCCCGCACGTTGTTGAGCTTGCCGAAGCTGACCTGCTCGGGACGCAGGCGGCCTGCGTCCATGCGCCGCCCCAGATGGTGGGCGAGCAGGATCCCCTTGTGCAGTTCGACCGCCATGTCGGCGAGTTTGGCCTGGGTGAGCTGGAAGCCGCCGATGGGCCGCCCGAACTGCTCCCGCGACCTGGCGTAGTCGACGGCGGCCTCGAAGGAACTGCGGGCCGCGCCCATGGCTCCCCAGACGATCCCGTACCGGGCGTGCGACAGACAGCTGAGCGGTCCGCGCAGGCCGGTGACCTCCGGCAGTACGGCGTCGGCGGGCAGCCGGACGTCGTCGAGGACGAGTTCGCTGGTGACGGAGGCGCGCAGGGACCACTTGTGCTTGATCTCGGGGGCGGAGAAACCGGCGCTGTCGGTGGGCACGGCGAACCCGCGGATCCCGTCCTCGGTCTGCGCCCACACCACGGCGACACCGGCCACGGACCCGTTGGTGATCCACATCTTGCGGCCGTTGAGGATCCAGTCCGAGCCGTCGC
Organism: Streptomyces sp. NPDC058741; assembly: GCF_042746715.1. Lineage (NCBI taxonomy): Bacteria > Bacillati > Actinomycetota > Actinomycetes > Kitasatosporales > Streptomycetaceae > Streptomyces > Streptomyces sp. NPDC058741. The sequence goes on from NZ_JBHYQH010000004.1 coordinate 216,109, forward strand.
GCCTGGCGTAGGTGCGCATGGATGCGGGGTCGGACCCGTGGTCCGGCTCGGTGAGACCGAAGCATCCGATGACCTCGCCGGCGGCCATACCGGGCAGCCAGCGCCGCTTCTGCTCCTCGCTGCCGAAGCGGTGGACGGCGTACATGGCGAGGGAGCCCTGCACGGAGACGAGGGAGCGGATGCCGGAGTCGGCGGCCTCCAGTTCCAGGCAGGCGAGCCCGTACTGCACGGCGGAGGCGCCGGCGCAGCCGTACCCCTCCAGGGACATGCCGAGGGCCCCGATCCCCCCGAGCTCCCGGGCCAGCTCCCGGACGACCGGCAGCTCGCCCTTCTCGTACCAGTCGGCGACGTACGGCAGGACCCGGTCGGCGGCCCAGGCCCGCACGGTGTCCCGGATCCCCAGGTCCTCCGGCTCCAGCAGGTCGTCGAGGCCGAGGGGGTCAGCCGGGTCGAAGGGGGGCAGCTTGGACGAGGCGGACATGACGGGCACCCTCCGGGACTCTTCAACTAGCACCGCTAACCAAGACGCTACGGGCTCGCCCCGCCCCGCACCACCCCCGGCGGGCGGCTCACACCGAGACGCGCGAGTCCTCGGACCTCCGCTGCGCGGGCATCTCCACCGGCGCCGGCTCGCACTGCATCACCCGCGGCAGCCGCAACGCCATCGCCGCGCCCAGCAGCAGCAGGCCCGCGCTCACCAGCAGGGTCACGTGGAGCCCGTGCACGAAGGCGTCCCCGGCCGCGTGCCGCAGAGCGGCCCCGGCACTCCCGCCCAGCTGCGCGGCGACCCCGTACGCCTCCCCCAGCGAATGCCCCGCCGAGGAGGTCGCCGACTCCGGCACGCCGGGCACGCCCGACAGTCCGGGGGCGTACGCCGCGTTCATCACGCTGCCCAGCAGGGCGATCCCGATGCCCGCGCCCAGTTGGTACGACGTCTCGCCGATCGCCGCCGCTCCGCCGGCCTGTTCCGGCGGCGCCTCGCTCAGCATCGACTCGTAGGCCCCGAAGAGGGTCGTCTCCAGGCCGAAGCCCAGCAGCACGAAGCCGCTCAGCATCAGCGCGCAGTCGTCCGTCCGCCCCAGGGCCGTCAGCAGCACCACCGCGAAGGCGGTCAGACAGAACCCGGCGCACACCGTCCGCCGCGGCCCGAACCGCCGCAGCATGCGCGCCCCGGCCAGCCCGGCGGCCATCGCGGCGAAGGTCAGCGGCAGCAGCCGCAGCCCGGTCTCCAGCGGGGACAGCCCGAGCACCAGCTGCAGGTACTGCGCCGCGATCAGCTCCAGGCCCACGAGGGCGAGCATCGCCAGCACGATGCACCCGACGGATGTGCTGAACGCCGGCCGCGCGAACATCGACAGGTCCACCAGCGGGCGGGCCCGCCGCCGCTGCCGTCGCACGAAGGCGGCCAGCAGGGCCGTGCCCACCACCAGCGGCAGCAGCGTGAGCAGGCTCGCTACCGGCTCTCCGCCGCCGAGGCGCTTGACGCCCAGCACGACACCGAACAGCCCGGCCGCGGCCATCAGCGCCCCGACCACGTCCCACGGCCCGTCGCGCTCCCCCTTCGACTCGGGCAGCAGCAGACGCCCGACCGGAAGGCTGACCAGCATCAACGGGATGTTGACGAGGAAGACCGAGCCCCACCAGAAGTGCTCCAGCAGGAAACCGCCGAGCAGGGGCCCGACCGCGGCGCCCACCGCGGCCACGGCGCTCCAGATACCGATGGCGAGCGCCCGCTCGCGGCGGTCGGGGAAGACCTGCCGCAGGAGGGACAGCGTCGCGGGCATGATCATCGCGCCGCCCACCCCGAGCAGCGCCCGCGCCGCGATGAGCACCGGGGCGTTGTCCGCCAGCGCCGCCAGGCCGGAGGCGACCCCGAACAGCGCGTACCCGAGGAGCAGCACCCTCCTGCGGCCCACCCGGTCACCCAGCGTGCCGAAGAGGATCAGCAGCGAGGCGCAGACCAGCGGGTAGACGTCGACGATCCAGAGCAGTTCCATCCCGCCGGGCCTGAGGTCCTCGGTGACGGCGGGGACCGCCACGTGCAGCACGGTGGCGTCGACGGCGACCAGCAGCAGGCTGACGCAGAGGACGACGAGAACCACCCAGCGGTTGGCACCGGCCCCGGCCGTCCGACGGCGCAACCCGGCGGCGGCCGTGGTCGTCCCGGACATGTACGTACCTCCCAGAAGTTCCCTCGCGATCGGCGGGCTCGCGGGGTGGGGGACGCCCCCGCGACTCGGCCGGGGAGGAGCGGTGGGGTCCCCGGCCCGCGCAAACGAAAAGCGAGTGACACGTCAGAGTACGCGAGTTCACGCCGATGCCCAGTGGCGGACCTCTCACACGTCCGGCCGAAAGGTGTGGCGTACGCCACTGCCTTGTGCGTCGGCCACGCCCCGTCCGGCCGGGCGGTTCCCCGTCCGGCCGATAATCGGGCGCGTGACCGACCTCGAGACGTGCGCGGCCCCGTCCCGCGCCGGGACGCTGCGCCGGGCGGCCCCCGCGCTCCTCGGGTACGCGGCCGTCCGCGCCCTGGGCCTGCTCGTGCTGGTCCTGTGGAGCGCGGCGCGGGACAAGAGCGCGTACACGCTGCTGACCGCCCGCTGGGACGCGCTCTGGTACGTCCGGGTCGCCGAACTCGGCTACGGCTACGAGGTGCGCCTGCCGAACGGGGACGTGCACTCCAACCTGGCGTTCTTCCCGTTGCTGCCCTGGCTGGAGCGCACGGTGGCGGCCGTGACGCCGCTGTCCTACGCGGACGGTGGCTTCCTGGTCGCCCTGGTCGCCTCGCTCGCCGCCGCCTGGGGGATCTTCGCGGTGGCGGACCTGGTGTACGGCCGCCGGGCCGGGGTGTGCGCGGTGCTGCTGTGGGCCGTCCTGCCGGTGGGGATCGTGCAGTCGATGGCCTACAGCGAGTCGCTGTTCACGGCTCTCGCCGCGTGGTCGCTGTACGCGGTGCTGACCGGCCGCTGGGTGACGGCGGGCTCCCTGGCCCTGCTGGCGGGGCTGACCCGTCCGGTGGGGATCGCGGTGGCAGCGGCCGTGTGGGCGGGGGCCGTGTCCTCTTCCGTGCGCACCGGACGCGCGGGAGGTCCGGGCGGCGCGCCCACCCCGGCACGCGCCCTCCCCCGGGCCGGCGCCACCCTCCGCACGCCTCTGGGCACCGTCGGCGCACGCCGCGCCCTCGGCGTCCTCCTCGCCCCGCTGGGCACCGCGGGGTACGTGCTCTGGGTCGGCCGTCGCACCGGCCGGGGCCCGCTCGGTTACCTCGAGGTGCAGGCGGGCTGGCGCAACGGCTTCGACGGCGGGTACGCCTTCGCCCGGTTCGTCGCCGACAAGTTCACGGCGCTCCCGTCGGCCCTGGCCGGTATGGGGCTGATCGTGGGAGTCGCGTCAGTCGTCTGGCTGTACGTGCTCGGAGTACGTCGCCGCCAGCCCCTTCCGCTGCTGGTCTACACCGGCGTCGTCACCGCGCTCGCCCTGTGCGCGTCGAGCTACTTCGGCTCGAAACCGCGCCTGCTGATGCCCGCCTTCCCGCTGCTGCTGCCCCTCGCGACGGCCCTGGCGGAGTGGAGTAGGCGCAGGTCAGCCTGGGCGGTGGGGGCGATGGCGAGCGCCTCGGCGTTGTACGGGGCGTTCTGGCTCAACGGGTCCGGTCCGCCTTGACCGGCTGTGAGCGAGCGGCGAATTCCGCACCATCCCCCGGTGAACGAATTCAAAAGGGGGAGAAAACCCGCCTCCGGAATGATCAAAGGAATTGAAGGCCACAGGGCCCGGTGATTGCAGATTCACTGGAAATAAACCCCCTGTTGAGAGGAATCCCACATCACATCGTCATCACAAAGCCGTTGATTCGCCGGGGATCCGAGCTCACTCGCTGTAACGTCGATTGGGTGCGTACCGAACCGAAGCTCACCCGTCTGGACCGGGTGTTCGCCCGGCTGGACCGTGAGCCGGAACGACCGGCCCACATCGACGTGCCGAAGATGAGCAGGCACCGCGTCGTCCTCTTCGCTGCGACCCTGGCGTTCTACGGCGCGATCGTGTGGGCCGTGGTGATCACGTCCTGGCTGGTGCGGCTCGACTGGCAGGTGATGTTCTTCCGGCCGTACCAGCAGTGGTCCCAGATCCACTGGTTCGTCGACTACTACGTGGTGCTCGGCCAGCGCGGCCCGACCGCCGTGATGGTCGCGGCGTGGCTGGGATGGCGCTCCTGGCGGCAGCACACGCTGCGTCCACTGCTCGCCCTCGGGGTCTCACTGCTCCTGCTGAACGTCACGGTCGGCGCCGCCAAGTACGGCATGGGCCGTCTGGGCCCCCACTACGCGACCGTGATCGGCTCGAACGAGATGTGGCGCGGCGGCGATATATTTCCGAGCGGTCACACCGCCAACGCCGTGGTGACCTGGGGGATCCTGGCCTATCTGGCCTCCACCCCGAGAGCGCGCCGCTGGCTGTCCGCCGTCTCCGCCGTGACCTCGCTCGGCGTGGGGATGGCCACCGTCTACCTCGGTACGCACTGGCTGAGCGACGTCCTGCTCGGCTGGACGGCGGGCCTGCTGATCCTGCTGGCCCTGCCGTGGTTCGAACCCCTGATCGCCCGCGCCGAGGCCCGGATCTTCGCGCTGCGCGACCGCCTGCTGGACCGCGGCGGCCGTACCGCGGTGGCGCCGGCCGGCCCGCCCCCGGTGGTGGTCACGCCGCTGCCCGCCGACCGGGAGGACGTCGCGGCCCGCCCGCCCCGCGCCCCGGCCTACCTGGCGCCGGGCCCGCACACGTCCCGCTCGGAGCGCACCCCGATCACCCCGGTCGGCAGCCGCCGCCCGCCCCAGCCGGAGCGGCACCCACGAGGCTCGGCCTCCTCGGCCCGTTCCGTGGGGGGCGGCTGACCACGTGGCGGCGCGCACCCCGTCCGGACAGCGCGAAGACCCCGGTTCCCAGGAACGGGGGCCTTCGCCGTGTGTCAGCCCTTCCAGGCCCGCGCCACCCGGCCGTCCCTGACCTCGAAGTTCAGCCGGCCCACGCGGTACTCCATCGTGATGATCGCCCCCGGCGGCAGCGCGCGCACCGTCGGCCAGCCACGCTCACGCGCGAGGTGCTCGGCCCGGCCGGCCTCCAGACCGACGTAGGTGTCCGGGCTGTCGTCGGGTTCCGCGGAAGGTGTCGGAGTGGGTGCCATGCCGCCACGCTATGTCCTGCCGGGCGACGGCGGAAGTGCGGGCCGGCTTCGTCACCGTCCGCTTCCGGTCACGCTTCTGTCACAAGATCACGACAGGCGTTTCGGATCGTCGCGGTCACACGGACGAGCGGTTCCCTAGGCCTTCCGCGGGCATTCGATCGTCCTTCCCGCGGGGCACATGAGCTCATGGAAAAGCACGGCGGAATGAGCGGGCGGAAGTGCGTGCCCGGAGCCTCGCCGCATTCCGCGACCGGGCGGCCGGGCGGTTCCGGCGCCGCGCGCGAAATGCGCGGTTCCGGCCCGCGGAGGCCGGTACGCCCCCTGTGGAGCGCACGGTGACGCGAGCATCATGGCGTGAGCTCGCGGGTGCCTGCGGCGGGGGCTTCGGCGCCGGGCCCGGTACGCGAGGAGTGAAGGGGCGAGTGATGGGGACGCAGACCGTACAGCCGCCGGCGCGGCCCGTGCCGCGGAGGAGGCACGGACGCCTGGTGATCGACTGGGTCACGACGACCGACCACAAGAAGATCGGCCACCTGTACCTGATCACGTCGTTCGCGTTCTTCCTGGCCGCCGGTGTGATGGCGCTGCTGATGCGGGCCGAGCTGGCCCGCCCCGGTCTGCAGATCATGACCAACACCGAGTACAACCAGCTGTTCACGCTGCACGGCACGATCATGCTGCTGCTGTTCGCGACGCCGGCCTTCGCGGGCTTCGCCAACGAGCTGATGCCGTTGCAGATCGGCGCCCCGGACGTGGCCTTCCCGCGGCTCAACATGCTCTCGTACTGGCTGTTCCTGTTCGGCGGGCTGATCGTGCTCGGCTCGCTGGTGGTGCCGTCCGGGCCGGCCGACTTCGGCTGGTTCGCCTACGCCCCGCTGAACAGCGCGGAGCGCACGCCCGGCCTCGGTGCCGATCTGTGGATCATGGGCCTGGCGCTGTCCGGCTTCGGCACGATCCTCGGCGCGGTCAACTTCATCACGACGATCATCGGGATGCGTGCCCCCGGCATGACGATGTTCCGGATGCCGATCTTCACCTGGAACACGCTGTTCACGTCGATCCTGATCCTGATGGCGTTCCCGGTGCTGGCGGCGGCGCTGCTGGTGCTGGAGGCCGACCGGCGGTTCGGCGCGCAGGTCTTCGACGCGGCCAACGGCGGGGCGATCCTGTGGCAGCACCTGTTCTGGTTCTTCGGCCATCCCGAGGTGTACATCATCGCGCTGCCGTTCTTCGGGATCGTCACGGAGATCATCCCGGTCTTCAGCCGTAAGCCGATGTTCGGCTACCTGACCCTGGTCGGGGCGACCATGGCGATCACCGGCCTGTCGGTGATCGTGTGGGCGCACCACATGTTCGCCACGGGCGCGGTGCTGCTGCCGTTCTTCTCCTTCATGAGCTTCCTGATCGCCGTGCCCACGGGCGTGAAGTTCTTCAACTGGACCGGAACCATGCTCAAGGGCTCGCTGTCCTTCGAGACGCCGATGCTGTGGGCGACGGGCTTCCTGGTGACCTTCCTGTTCGGCGGGCTGACCGGGGTGATCCTTGCGTCGCCGCCGATGGACTTCCACGTCACGGACTCGTACTTCGTGGTGGCGCACTTCCACTACGTCGTCTTCGGCACCGTCGTCTTCGCGGTCTTCGCCGGCTTCCACTTCTGGTGGCCCAAGTTCACCGGGAAGATGCTCGACGAGCGGCTCGGCAAGATCCAGTTCTGGACGCTCTTCGTCGGCTTCCACACCACGTTCCTGGTGCAGCACTGGCTGGGCGCCGAGGGGATGCCCCGCCGGTACGCCGACTACCTCGCCGCCGACGGCTTCACCGCGCTGAACACGGTGTCGTCGATCGGCGCGTTCCTGCTCGGCATGTCGACGCTGCCGTTCCTCTACAACGTGTGGAAGACGGCCCTGTACGGCGAGAAGGTCGAGGCCGACGACCCCTGGGGCTGGGGCCGCTCCCTGGAGTGGGCGACGTCCTGTCCGCCGCCCCGGCACAACTTCACGACGCTGCCCCGGATCCGCTCCGAGTCCCCGGCGTTCGACCTGCACCATCCGCAGTACGCGGAGGTGACGCCGCAGCCCGAGCCAGGGCCGCATCAAGCCGGTCGCGAGTCCTCCTGACCGCGTCGAGGAGGCCGTCCGGTTCCAGTACCTCGAAGGGGAAGCCCAGCATGACGACGTGGATGACCATCACGTCGAGGCTGGCGGCGCCGCAGCGCAGCAGGCAGGTGTCCGGGCCCTCGGCCTGCAGCACGCCGGCCGAGGGCGAGATGCGGGCGGCGGCGTCCTCCAGGGGCGCCGGGATCCGTACGGTGGCGTGGGTGGCGTAGACACGGGTGGAGACGCCCTGGGAGACGTAGGCGGCCAGGTCCTCGGCGGGCGGGTCGCGCGGGACGAAGCGGGGGCCGTGCGGTGGCCGGGGCGTGACGCGGTCCACGCGGAAGGTGCGCCAGTCCTCGCGGTCGAGGTCCCAGGCGACCGGGTACCAGCGGCGCTCGGTGCACACCAGGCGGTGCGGCTCGACGCTGCGGCGGGTGAGGGTGCCGTCGTGTCCCTGGTAGTCGAAGCGCAGCCGCTCGGCGTCCCGGCACAGGTGGGCCAGTTCGGTCAGCACGACCGGGTCGACCGGGGAGGGCGGCGTGCCGCGCAGCATCGGCACGGTGAAGGCGTTGAGGGCGCCCACCCGGCGGCGCGGCCGGTCCGGCAGCACCTGTTCGAGCGTGGCGAGGGCGCGTACGGAGGTCTCGCCGATGCCCTCGATGCCCTGCCCGGCGGCCGTGCGCAGCCTGACCACGACGGCGACGGCCTCGTCGTCGTCCAGGAGCAGCGGCGGGAGCCGGGCGCCGGCGCCGAGTCGGTAGCCGCCGCCGGTGCCGGGGCTGGCGTTGACCGGGTAGCCGGTCGGCGTCCCGGCGCAGGGTGCGGGCGCTGACCCCGAGCCGGCCGGCCAGGTCGGAGCCGGACCAGTCACGGTGGTCCTGGAGCAGGGACAGCAGACGCAGCAGGCGCGCCGAGGTCTCCACCATGGGACGAGTCTGCCCGTCATCGCGGACAGATTCTGTCCTCAAGGGGTGTAGGCCAGGAGCGGGACGGTGAAGCAGGTGCGGTTCATGTCCCCCTGGCCGACCCAGCCCGTGCCGTCCCGCCAGCGGGCCACCGAGAGGCAGGTCCTGCTGGTCCTGGGCGGTTGGGGCAGGCGGGCGAACTCGACGGGGATCAGCAGCCCGCCGGCGGTGTAGCCCTGGCTCCGGTTCATCCAGGCGTCGACGCACGCGCGGGTGATGCCGGTGGGCGCGCAGGCCCTGGCGGCGTCCGTGAACCACCGGGCGGCCGCCCAGCCCTCCAGCTGCCACTGGGAGTGCGTCCGCAGGTCCTTCGTGGCCTCCCGGAACTCCCGTACGGCCGGGTCGCCAGTGTCGTCGAAGTTGCGGCTGGAACCGGTGGCCCACAGGGCGTTGCGGCAGCGCGGGGCGTCCTTGTAGGCGTCGGGGACGTCGGACGTCCAGTTCTGCACGTTGGTCACCTTGGCGGTGACGTGGGCGCCGACGTCGTCCATGGCCCGGCAGAGCCGGGCGTTGCCGTGCTCGTCGATGGCGTCGAACACCAGGTCGGCACCCTGTTCCTTCAGGTCGGCCGCGGCGGCGCGGAAGTTGGGCAGGGCGAAGTCGACCTGCTCGGTGACGACCTTGTAGCCCTCGGCGCGCAGGCCCCGCTCGACGAGCCGGGCGTAGGCGGCGGAGGCGGACTGGTTGTAGGAGACGACGGCGGCGGTGCGGGCGCCGTGCTCGCGTTTGAAGTAGCGGTAGACCTCGGTGCCGCCGTACAGCTTGCCGTCCCAGCCGGTGGTGCCGTCGCGGGGCGCGGAGCTGCCGTGGATGCCGTAGAGGTGCGGGTAGGTGTCGTAGGCGGCGCCGATGGGCTGGCCTCCGATGTCGGGCACGCCCGCCTGCGAGACCCGCGCGGCACCGGCGTAGTCCAGGGCGGTGGTGGCGACCAGCGCGACGACGTGGTCCCCCTCCACCAGCTTGCGCACGCAGTCGCTGTTGCCCACGCCGCTGCCGCCGTCGTCGCAGGTGCGCACCTCCACCCGGCGGCCGTCGACGCCGCCGCGCGCGTTGAGCCGGTCGAACCAGGCCTTCGCGCCGTCGCGCGGGCCGGTGAAGACGCTGCCGCCGACGGGGCTGGTGGCGCTGCTGATGATGCCGACCCGCAGGGGCGCGGCCCCGGACGGCGGCACGGAGGTGCGGTCGCCGTGCTGGAAGTCGCTCTCCGGGAGCCGGCTGCCGCAGGCCGCGCTCAGGGCGAGCAGCAGCACCGCGGCGACGACTTCAGCAACCCGGGACCTGCGACGCATTGCCGCTCATCTGCACCAGGGCGCACAGCGTCTTGGCGGAGATCTTCCAGGTGCCGTCCTGCTCGACGGAGGTGCCGGAGGCGTTCGGCAGGACGGTGGCGCCCTTCAGGGTGAGCGTGTACGTCACGTTCGCCTCGGTCGCCGAGGTGAACTCGACGTTGGTGACCTGGGACTGGACCTGGTTGGCGCGGGCGTCACCGCTGAAGGCCTCCAGCACCGGGGCCAGCCGGTCGCCGTTCTCCAGCAGGGCCTGCCTCTCCTGCGTCGAGGTGTTCGGGTCGAAGAACTTCTGCCAGTTCTGCTTGATCTCCTTCTCCGCCGCGGCCCGGTCCGCCGGCACGGTGGCCGGGGCGCTCGTGGCCGGGGTGCTCTGACTGCCACCGCCGTAGCCGCCGTCGCTGCAGGCCGCGAGAGCCGGGGCGACGGCCAGGGCCAGGGCGGCCGCGACCGCCGTGCCCCGTCCCGCTGCCCGTCGGCCCCCTGTCGCGTTCCCCCGCCTGAGGTCGCTGCCGAGAACCATCTGGCTCACCACCGAGTGTCGGTCCGGGACTGGGGCGCTTGGTGCTTTCAGGGTCAGCTTCCACAGGGCATCGTGCAAACGATCGGCGGACCGGGACAGGCGGCCAGGCACGTGCACAGCGCCGACCGACGTGTGGGAGCCAATGATGCGGACCAGCCGGCTGCGGACCGTGCATCCCCTTCTCTGGGCGGGCTGGGCGGCGCTGGCGGCGGGCGCGGTGCTGTGCGTCGTCGGCTGGTACGGAATCTCCGGCGAGCGTTACGCCGAACGGCAGCTCCCCTATCTCGCCTCCTGCACGGTCCCGGGCGCCGCGCTGATCATCTCCGGGGCGGTGCTGCTGGCCCACGGCCGCGGTGCCCTCGCCGCCGCGCGCGTGGAGGAGCTGTACGGCCTGCTGGTGGCGGCCGTGCCGGCCGACACGGACGAGACGGGCCAGGCCGCGACCGCGCCGCTCGCGGTCAGCGGCGAGCTGGTGATGGTGCCGGGCGGCACGCTCCGGCACCGCGCCGACTGCCCGCTGGTCGCCGGGAAGGCGGAGGCGGTCCCGGTGGACGCCGCCCTGCCGGCCGGCGGTGAGCTGGGCCCGTGCCCGATCTGCGAACCGGCCGAAGAGTCCGGCTGATGTCCTCGCTGACGTACGACCTCACCCTGGCCGGCCTGTCGGTCGGCAGTGCGGCGGCGCTGACCGGGGTCGGCCTGATCGTGACGTACCGGGCGACCGGGGTGCTGAACTTCGCGCACGGCGCGATCGCGATGGTGTGCGCGTACGCGCTGCGGCAGTGCGTGGTCGCGTGGAGCTGGCCGCTGTGGCTCGGGGCCGCGGTGACGCTGCTGGTGCTGGCGCCCGGGCTGGGCGTCGTACTGGAGCGGTTCGTGTTCCGGCCCCTGTCGGTCCTCGGACTGGGCCCGGCGCAGACGCTGGTGGCGTCGATCGGGGTGTTCGTGCTCCTGGTGGGGGCGGCGGCGCTGCTGTGGGGGCAGGGGGCGCGGGACGACGCGCCGGAGCTGGTGCCGGACGAGCCGTGGGGGCAGCTGGCGGTGGTGCTGGTGCTGGCCACCGGGGTCGCGGCGGTGGTGCGCTGGACGCGGTTCGGGCGGGAGCTGCGGGCCGTGGTCGACGACCGGCAGCTCGCCGTGCTGGGCGGCATCGACGCGGACCGGGTCGCCGCGGCGGGCTGGGCGTTCGGCTCGTTCACGGCGGGGCTGACGGGCGTGCTGCTCGCGCCGTACGTACGGCTCGACCCGTACGGGCTGCCGCTGCTGGTGATGGAGGTGGTGGCCGTCGCGGTGGCCGCGCGGATGCGGAGCCTGACGGTCGCCGTGGTGGTGGCGCTGGGCATCGGGGTGGCGCAGAGCCAGCTGACACGGCTGCACCCCTCGGGCTGGGCCGAGCCGCTGCTCCAGGCGGCCGCGACGAACCTGTTCGTCGTGGCGTTGCTCGTCTCGGCGCTGGTGCTGCCCGGCATCGGGGAGCGGGACGCGCTGCCGCGTACGGCGACGGCCCGGGTGGCGACGTCGCCCGGCGCGTGGATCGTGGCGGGTGTGCTGTTGCTGCTCCCACTGGGCCTGGCGGGCCGGGACCTGCACACCGCGGTCCAGGTGCCGGCCCTGGCCGTGATCCTGCTGTCCCTGGTGGTGGTGACCGGGCGCGGCGGACAGATCTCGCTGGGCCAGGCGGCCTACGCGGGACTGGGCGCGCTGTTCACGGCGCTGCTGGCGGCGGGCCGCTTCCCGGGGCTGCCGCGCCTGCCGGAGCTGGCCGCCCTCGCGGTGGCGGTGGTCCTGGTGGCGCCCCTCGGCCTGCTGACGGGCTGGCCGGCGATCGGCCGCCGGGGGCTGGCGCTGGCGCTGGCGACCTTCGCGGTCGGCGTGGGGGTGAGCCGGTTCGTCTTCGACCAGCCGTACGCCACGGCTGGTCTGACGCTGGGCCGCCCGGCGGGCTTCGACGGGGACCGGGCCTACTACGTCCTGGAGCTGCTCCTGCTGGCGGTCGCGCTGCTGGCGGTGCACGCCCTGCGCCGGGGGCGGACGGGCCGGGCCCTGGCGGCCATGCGCGATCACGAGCGGGGCGCGCAGGCGGCGGGCGTGCGGGTGCCGTCCCTGAAGCTGCTGGCCTTCGTCGCGGGCGCCGCGCTGGGCGCGCTGGGCGGCGGACTGCTGGGCATGGGCCTGCGCGCCTTCGACGCCGCCGCGTACGACCCGGTGCGCGGACTGCTGTGGTTCGCCGCGGTGGTGGTGCTGGGCGCCGACAGCGCCCCCGGCGCCCTCGTCGCGGCGGCCCTCCTGGTCGGCCTGGACGCGGGCGCGCGCGGAGGTGTGGCGGCGGCGCTCATCGGCGTGCTGGCGATCCTCGTGGGCCGCTTCCCCGGCGGCCCGTACGAAGCCCTGCGCACGACGGCGGAACGCCTGCGCCCGCACCGCACCCCGGACCTGACCCCGGCGGGGGCCGGAGCACGCGAACTGCTGCGCCCGGCAAGGCCGCGGGGCCCCCGTCCCACACCGGTGCCGGCCGGGGCGACGGGGGTGGCGGGGGGCGGTGGAGGCGCGAGGGGCGGACCCGGGGGGCGAGGGGGACGAGGGGAGCGCGGGTACGCAGGCGGCGTCGGAGGGGTGGGGACGGGGCGCACGGGGGCAAGGCGGACTGAGGCGGGGCAGGCACGGGCGGGGCAGACTGAGGCGGGGCAGGCACGGGCCGGTGCGACGGGAGCCCGACGCGCGGGGACCGGACCGGCAGCAACCGGACCGACGGAACCCGAACCCGCAACAACCCAGCCGGCGGAGACCGAACCCCCGGAGACCGGCCCCACAACACCCCGACCAGCGGAAACCGAACCCGCAACAACCCAGCCGGCGGAATCCGAACGCCCGGCGGCCGAACCGGCAGCAACCGAACCGACGGAGACCGGACTCCCCACGCCGCACCACCCGGCGACCCCCCGCCCGCGCACCACACCGCCTCCGCCTCCCCCGACCGCAGCCCCCGTCCTGACCGCCCGGCACCTCCACGCCCGCTACGGCGGCTTCACCGCCCTCGACGGTGTCGGCCTCGACCTCTTCCCCGGACGGATCACCGCCGTGGTCGGGCCCAACGGTGCCGGGAAAAGCACTCTGTTCCACTGTCTGGCCGGGACCCTGCGGCCCGCGCGCGGGGTGGTGCGGCTCGACGGGCGGGACATCACCGGACTGCCCGCCCACTCCCGCGCCCGGCTCGGAGTCGCACAGACTTTCCAGCAACTGGCCGTGTTCCCCTCGCTGACCGTGGCCGAGAACGTCCGGGTCGGCGCCGAGCAGGGCCGGGTGGACGATCCGGGCGCCGTGGAGCGGACGCTCAGGCTCCTCGGGCTGGACGGGCCGGTACGCGCGCTGCCCGCAGCCGGACTGCCGACCGGGACGCTGCGCCGCGTCGAACTCGCCCGGGTCCTCGCGGGCGGACCGCGCGTGCTGCTGCTCGACGAGCCCTCGGCGGGTCTGGACACCGCCGAGGTGACCGCCCTGGCCCGCGTCCTGAAGGCCCTGGCCGCCGACGGCACGGCACTGCTGGTCGTCGAGCACGATCTGGATCTCGTCGCCGGTCTCGCCGACGTCGCGCAGGTGATGGCCGCAGGCCGGATCGTCGCCTCGGGCCCGCCCGAGCGCGTCCTGGACGCACCGGAGTCGGCGGCCGGCCGATGACCACCGTCTCCCTTCGCCACGCGCGCGTGCGCTACGGCCCCCTGGAGGCGCTGCACGGCGTCACCCTCGCCGCCGGCCCGGGCGTCACCGTGCTGCTCGGCCGCAACGGCTCCGGACGCACCACCGTCCTGCGCGCCCTCGCCGGGACCGTGCCGCTGTCGGCCGGCGCGGTCGTGTGGGACGGGGCCGACGTGACGGGGGTACCGGCGTACGAACGGGCCCGGCGCGGACTGTGCCTGGTTCCCGAGCGGCAGGCGGTGTTCGGCTCGCTGACCGTGCGCGAGAACCTCGGCCTCGCCGCCCTGGACCCGGAACCGGCCCTCGACGCCTACCCGCAGCTGCGTCCCCTGCTGGAGCGCCGCGCCGGGACCCTGTCCGGCGGGGAGCAGCGCATGCTCGGCCTCTCCCGTGCCCTGCTGGCACGCGCGCGCGTGGTGCTCGTCGACGAACCGGCCCAGGGCATGTCGCCCTCGGTCGCGGCCCGGACGTACGAGCTGCTGGGCGCGCTCGACGCGTGCGTGGTGGTCGCCGAGCAGCGTCTGCCGCCCGCCCTGCGCGACCGGCCCGCCGTCGTCTACGAACTGCGCCGCGGGTCCGTCGTGTTCGCCGGGGAGTCGGGCGAGCTCGCGCGCTGAGGCCGGACGCCGGGGCCCCGCCCGGTCGGAGGACCGGACGGGGCCCGCGACCCGGCAAGGGGAGCAGCGCCTCAGAGTGCGAGGCGCAGGCCGGGAACGAGCATGCCGGGATCACCGCCGATGGTGGCCTCGTTGACGGCGTAGAGGTGCTGCCGGGTGGTCCCGTGCAGGGCGGCGATACGGCTCGGCGTGTCGCCCTCGCGGACGGTGTGGCCGCCGCGCGAGGAGCCGCGGTCCACGTGTTCCGGGGAACGCGGCGGCGCCTCCGAGGGCTTGGCCGGGGCGGACCGGGTGGAGGTCACCGGGTCGGCGGCGGGTGCGCTTCCGCCCGCCCCGGCGCGTGCCGAGCAGACGGGCCAGGCGCCCCATCCCTGGGCCTGCTGGACCGTGGTGGCGACGGCGATCTGCTGGGACCTGCTCGCCCGGTCCGCGGTGGCCGCGTGGGCCGTGCCGCGGTAGGCCAGGTGGAGGCGGCGAACTGGAGTCCGCCGTAGTAGCCGTTGCCGGTGTTGATGTGCCAGTCGCCGCCGCTCTCGCACCGGGCGACGCGGTCCCACACTCCGCTGTCCGCCGCCGCGGCGTTTCCGGTCGCGGCCAGCAGTCCGAGGGGCGCGGGCAGTGCCGCCCCGGCGAGGACCGCCGTCGTACGCACCCGGTTCTTCCGGACGTTGTCGCGAGCGCTATGGGCACATTCGGACATGTGGTTCCCTCTCGAAGCACCCGGGATCCCCCAAGGCGGGACGAGGGCCCGGCACCATGGGGCGCGGGGGCCGTGTCCGCCCCGTCCGCCGGCGGTGGTGGTGCCCCGCCCGGTCCCGAAGGGAGCCGTGCGGCCGGCGGACGTACCCGAGCGGTGCTCGGTGCACACGGCGGAGGAATACAAGGAAGGCGACGGGTCGGCATCGACCAACGGGTCGTCACGGCGGGCCAGTTCACCAGTACCTCAGGTAACGGCGTTTTCCGGACACCCACTTCATTCGTGGATTTCCTGATTTGTCGACCAACCGGACCAGCGCCGCGTGACCCACTCCACCCACCCAACAGTCCTTGCGACAAACACAGTTGACGTTGAGTGTCCGGTTCCGCGCGGAACGTGACCCTGCGCGCCGGTTGGTTCGATTCCGTTCGCTTCGGGGCGTGACTCCCGCCACAGATCACCCGTTGTCTTCTGCATGAGCCGGGACCTACCCGGACCGCGGGCCGGGAGCCACCCGGCTTCGCCCCGCACCGCATCCCCGAGGGAGCCACCCGTGCCGCGCATGCTCGACGTCAGCGACGAGGTACGCGCCGAGATCGGCGACGAAGAAGCCGACCGTCTTCTCACCGGAGAGACGGCCCCGGGCGGTTACGACTGCACGTCCTGCCGCACTCCGGGCGACTCCGAGCAGGAGCGCACCAGCACCGTGCTGTTCATCGGGGACGAGACCGCCGTCCTCGCCTTCGCCCACGCCGGGTGCCTGCCCTCTCAGGTCGTCCAGGTCACCGAGGAGCAGCTCCGGGGCGCCGTGAAGTCCATCACCGGCGACACCGTCGGCCTGGAGCGCGACAAGGTCGTGCCCGAGCAGGCGGTGCTCGGCGTGACCAGCGGCCTGGTGCTGATCGGCGGGGATCTGCATCCGGCCCTGGTGGTGGAGCCGAACGCGCCCATCGCCCGGCCCGGTGCGCTCGGCGCCGGCGACGACTTCCTGCCGCTGCTGATCGAGCAGGGGTTCATGCCGCTGACGGAGCTGTCCGCCGTACCGCCGGTGCTGCACGGCTGGTCGGTGCTGCTCGCGGTGGGCCGGCTGCACGCGGTGCTCCAGCCGGGGAGAGACGGCGGCCGGCCGGTGGCCTGGTGGCAGGCCCACCAGCCGCTGCAGGTGACCGAGGGCTGGCGCGCGGCCGCCAACAAGCACCAGAAGGTGCTGATGCTCGCCACGTCCGTCGGCTCGATCGGCCGGCAGCCCCGTGAGGACCTGCTGCGGGACGCCCTGGACAAGGCGGCGGCGAACGGGAAGCTGGTCGGCGCGGCGCTGCCGCTGGCCGGCACCTGAGCCGCGCGTCACCTTCGCGGACCGTGACCCTGCGAAAGCCGTAATCCGGGCCGCATCCCTTGACCCGCGGGGTCGTTTGGACATACGTGCACGCATACGAAGTTCCCCGCCGCCAGTCCTTCTGGCAGATCCCCTCAGCGCGGTCGGCTCAGGACGCCCAGGGCGGCCCCTCGGCCACGCCGATCTACGACGCGCTCTACTCCGAGTACGTCAAGTCCTTCCGCGCCCTGCCCGGTGACCGCAGCGGCGAGGAGAAACTGGGCTTCACCGCCTTCGGGAACATCCCGCACAGTACGGGCTCGTACGGCAGTGCGCACGGCAGCTCCTACAGCGCGGGGGCCCAGAGCGCCCGTCACAGCACCGGGCAGCAGCCGCAGTGGCAGCGCGTCGGGACCATCGGCTCGCAGGCCACGCAGACGCACCATGTGCCGGCCGCGCTGCCGCCGGGGCGGCGCGGCGACGACTGAGCGGGCACCTCCACGCACGGAGGGGCGGCCCCGAGTCGGGCCGCCCCTCCGTGCGTGTCGGGCTACTTCTTCTTCCCGCGCTTCTCGCGGACCCGCACCGAGATGTGGATCGGCGTGCCCTCGAAGGCGAACTCCTCGCGCAGCCTGCGCTCGATGAAGCGCCGGTAGCCCGCCTCGATGAAGCCGGAGGCGAAGAGCACGAACCGCGGCGGCTTGGTGCCCGCCTGGGTGCCGAACAGGATGCGCGGCTGCTTGCCGCCGCGGACCGGGTGCGGGTGGGCGGCGACCAGCTCACCGAGGAAGGCGTTCAGCCGTCCCGTCGGGACCCGGGTCTCCCAGCCCGCCAGGGCCGTCTCGATCGCCGGGACGAGCTTCTCCATGTGCCGGCCGGTGCGGGCCGACACGTTCACCCGCGGAGCCCAGGCGACCTGGCCGAGCTCGGTCTCGATCTCCCGCTCCAGGTAGTAGCGGCGCTCCTCGTCGAGGGTGTCCCACTTGTTGAAGGCCAGGACGATCGCGCGGCCCGCCTCGACGGCCATGGTGACGATCCGCTGGTCCTGCACCGAGATGTTCTCGGAGGCGTCGATCAGGATGACCGCGACCTCCGCCTTCTCGACGGCGGCGGCGGTGCGCAGCGAGGCGTAGTAGTCGGCGCCCTGCTGGAGGTGGACGCGCTTGCGGATACCGGCGGTGTCGACGAACTTCCAGGTGACGCCGCCGAGCTCGATCAGCTCGTCGACCGGGTCGCGGGTGGTGCCCGCCAGCTCGTTGACGACGACGCGCTCCTCGCCCGCCACCTTGTTCAGCAGGGAGGACTTGCCGACGTTCGGGCGGCCGATCAGGGCGATGCGGCGCGGGCCGCCGATCCCGGTGCCGCCGAAGGTCTGCTCCGGCGCCTCCGGAAGCGCCTCCAGGACGGCGTCCAGCATGTCACCGGTGCCGCGGCCGTGCAGGGCCGAGACCGGGTGCGGCTCGCCGAGGCCGAGGGACCACAGGTAGGCGGCGTCCGCCTCGCCGCTGGGCCCGTCGACCTTGTTGGCGCACAGCACGACCGGCTTGCCGGCCTTGCGCAGCAGCCGGACGACGGCCGCGTCGGTGTCGGTGGCGCCGACCTTGGCGTCCACGACGAACACCACCGCGTCGGAGGCCTCGATCGCGTACTCGGCCTGGGCGGCCACGGAGGCGTCGATCCCGAGGACGTCCTGCTCCCAGCCGCCGGTGTCGACGACCTTGAAGCGGCGGCCCGCCCACTCGGCCTCGTAGGTCACGCGGTCGCGGGTGACGCCGGGCTTGTCCTCGACGACGGCCTCGCGGCGCCCGATGATCCGGTTCACCAGGGTCGACTTGCCGACATTGGGGCGGCCGACGACGGCGAGCACCGGCAGTGGGCCGTGGCCCGCCGCCTCGATCGCGCCCTCGACGTCCTCGAGGTCGAAGCCCTCCTCCGCGGCGAGCTCCATGAACTCCGCGAACTCGGCGTCGCCGAGCGCCCCGTGCTCGTGCTCGGGCGCGCCCCCGTACGCGTCCGAGCCGTCGGGCTGGATGTGGTCGTTCATGAAGTCCGTACCTCGTCGTTCATTCGTGGTGGTCGGTGGACGTGCCGCTGTCGCACGGCTGGTCCACTACTCAGTGTCGCCTAGCGCCCGGTCAGGCGCCGGGCGTTCTCCAGGTGGGCTGCGAGCTGCTTCTGTATGCGCCCGGTCGCCTCGTCCAACGCCTTGCGCGTACGGCGTCCGCTGCCGTCGCCCGCCTCGAAGGGCTCGCCGAAGACGACGTCGACGCGCGAGCGCAGCGGAGGCAGCCCCTTTATCAAGCGTCCGCGCCGCTCGGAACTTCCCAGGACGGCGACCGGAACGATCGGGGCGCCGCCGCGCACCGCGAAGTACGCGAGCCCGGCGCGCAGCGAGGCGAAGTCGCCCTCGCCCCGGCTGCCTTCCGGGAAGATGCCCAGTACGCCGCCGTTGTCCAGGGTGCCGAGCGCCCGGGTGATCGCCGTGCGGTCGGTGGTGTCGCGGTCCACCTTCAGCTGGCCTATCCCGGTCAGGAACGGGTCCAGCGGGCCGACGAACGCCTCCTTCTTGATCAGGAAGTGCGTCGGCCGGGGCGCCACGCCCATGACCATGGGGCCGTCGATGTTGTGCGTGTGGTTGACCGCGAGGATCACCGGGCCGTGCGTGGGCACCCGCCAGGCGCCGAGCACGCGCGGCCTCCACAGCCCGTACATCAGGCCGACGCCGATGCGCCGCCCGACCTCGGCGCCCCGCGCCGAAGGCAGCTCGGTCACTTCCCGGCCCGCTTCTCCTCGACGAGGGTGACGACGCACTCGATGACCTGGGCCAGCGTGAGCTCGGTGGTGTCCACCTCGACGGCGTCGTCCGCCTTGGCGAGCGGAGAGGTCTTGCGGCTGGAGTCGGCGGCGTCCCGCTTGATCAGGGCCTCGCGGGTGGAGTGCACGTCGGCGCCCTTCAGCTCACCGCTGCGGCGGGCGGCGCGGGCCTCCGGGGAGGCGGTGAGGAAGATCTTCAGGTCGGCGTCGGGCAGCACGGTCGTGCCGATGTCGCGGCCCTCGACCACGATGCCCTGCTCCGCGGACGCGGCGATCGAGCGCTGCAGCTCGGTGATCCTGGCCCGCACCTCGGGCACCGCGCTCACGGCGCTGACCTTGGAGGTGACCTCCTGGGTGCGGATCGGGCCGGCCACGTCGACGCCGTCGACGGTGATGGTCGGGCCCTCGGGGTCGGTGCCGGAGACGATCTCGGGCTTGCCCGCGGCGGCGGCGACGGACGACGCGTCGTCGACGTCGATGCCGTTGTTCACCATCCACCAGGTGATCGCCCGGTACTGGGCGCCGGTGTCCAGGTAGCTCAGCCCGAGCTGCGCCGCCACGGCCTTCGAGGTGCTCGACTTGCCCGTGCCGGACGGGCCGTCGATGGCGACAATCACTGGTGTGGCGCTTTCCACAGTGGGGACCTTCCTGAAAACCGGGCCGGCGGGCTGGGGGCGCGACCGCCCCGCACAAGGTTACTGGGTGCGGGTCACTCGTCCGGCCCAGCCCCGGGAGCCCGGCGGCACACGGCCGCTACTGCCGGATGGCCCAGCCCCGCTCCCGCAGCGCGGCCGTCAGCACCGGCACGGCCTTCGGCTCGACCATCAGCTGCACGAGACCGGCCTGCTGCCCGGTCGCGTGCTCGATCCGCACGTCCTCGATGTTGACGCCGGCCGTCCCCGCGTCCGCGAAGATCCGGGCCAGCTGCCCCGGCTGGTCGTCGATGAGCACGGCCACGACCTCGTAGGCGCGGGGCGCGGACCCGTGCTTGCCGGGGACGCGGACCTGCCCGGCGTTGCCGCGCCGCAGGACGTCCTCGATGCCGCCGGCTCCCTCGCGGCGCTTGTGGTCGTCGGAGGACTGCAGGGCGCGCAGGGCCCGTACGGTCTCCTCAAGGTCGGCGGCGACGTCGGTGAGCAGGTCGGCGACCGGCCCCGGGTTCGCGGAGAGGATGTCGATCCACATCCCGGGGTCGGAGGCGGCGATGCGCGTCACGTCCCGGATGCCCTGCCCGCACAGCCGTACGGCGGACTCCTCGGCGTGCTCCAGCCGCGCGGCGACCATGCTGGAGACCAGGTGCGGCATGTGGGAGACGAGGGCGACGGCCCGGTCGTGGGTGTCGGCGTCCATCACCACCGGCACGGCGCGGCAGTGCGAGACCAGTTCCAGGGCGAGGTTCAGCACCTCGGTGTCGGTGTCCCGGGTGGGGGTGAGCACCCAGGGGCGGCCCTCGAAGAGGTCCCCTGTCGCGGCCAGCGGGCCGGACTTCTCGCGGCCCGACATGGGGTGCGTGCCGATGTACGCCGCCAGGTCGAGGCCGCGCGCCTGGAGCTCGCGGCGGGGGCCGCCCTTGACGCTGGCGACGTCGAGGTAGCCGCGGGCCGCGCCGCGGCGCATGGCGTCGGCCAGGACGTCGGCCACGTGGGCCGGCGGGGCGGCGACGATCGCGAGGTCGACGGGCCCGTCCGGCGCCGCGTCCGTGCCGGCGCCGAGCGCGGCCGCGGTACGGGCCTGCTCGGGGTCGTGGTCGGCGAGGTGGACGGTGACACCGCGCTGGGTGAGGGCGAGGGCGGCCGAGGTACCGATGAGGCCGGTGCCGATGACGAGTGCGCTTCTCACTGGGCGATGTCCTTGCGCAGGGCGCCCGCGGCGCCGAGGTAGACGTGCGCGATCTCCGCGCGGGGCTTGTCGGAGTCGATGTGCGCGAGGACCCGGACGACGCGCGGCATGGCGCCCTCGACGTCCAGTTCCCGGGCGCAGATCAGCGGTACGTCGGCGAAACCGCTGCCCAGCTTCCGGGCGGCGGCCGCCGGGAAGTCGCTGTGCAGGTCGGGCGTGGCCGTGAACCAGACACTGATGAGGTCGTCGGCGGTGATGCCGTTGCGCTCCAGGATGGCCGTGAGCAGGGCTCCGACCTGCTCGTCCATGTGCCCGGCCTCGTCCCGTTCGAGTTGGACGGCGCCCCGGACCGCTCGTACCGCCACGGCGATGCTCCCTGCTGCTGTGCGTGTCGCTCTGCGTCCGTCCAGCCTAGTCAGCCCACGCGGACGGGGTGTGCTGCGCCCGCCCGGTGAGATAACGGGAACACGGGCGCTTGGATAATTTCGTGGGGAAGAAGGCGTCCATCCCGTTTCACCCTCTCAGGCACTCCGGAGTGACGACATGACCCACGAGACGACCCGCCGCACGGTTCTCCTGGCCACGGGCGCCACGAGCGCGGCGGCGCTCGTCGCGGCCTGCGGCGGAGGCGGGGACGGCGGTTCCGCGCCGGCGAGCCCCCGGGAGCTGGGCTCCACCGACGGGATCCCGGTCGGCGGCGGCAGGATCTTCGCGGAGCAGAAGGTCGTGGTGACCCAGCCCGAGCGGGGCCAGTTCAAGGCCTTCTCGGCGATCTGCACCCACCAGGGCTGCACGGTGGGCTCCGTCGCCGACGGCACCATCGACTGCCCCTGCCACGGCAGCAGGTTCCGGATCGCCGACGGCTCGGTGGCCAACGGCCCGGCCACGCGGGCGCTGCCCGCCGAGCGGATCGCGGTGGAGGGAAAATCGATCCGCCTCACGTGAGCACCCCGCGTACGCTCCCGGGCATGCAGCCCGAGACCTTGGTGCGCGAGCACACGATCTACGCCTGCGTGATGGGGTCGCGCGCCTTCGGCCTGGCGACGGAGGGCAGCGACACCGACCGCCGCGGTGTGTTCCTGGCGCCCACACCCCTGTTCTGGCGCTTCGACAAGCCGCCGACGCATGTGGAGGGGCCGGGCGAGGAGCGGTTCAGCTGGGAGCTGGAGCGCTTCTGCCGGCTGGCTCTGGGCGCCAACCCGAACATCCTGGAGTGCCTGCACTCCCCGCTCGTGGAGCACGCCGACGACACCGGCCGTGAACTTCTCGCCCTGCGCGAGGCGTTCCTCTCCCGTCAGGCCCACGAGACGTTCGCACGCTACGCCCTCGGCCAGCGCCGCAAACTGGAGGCCGACGTCCGCAACCACCGCTCACCGCGCTGGAAGCACGCGATGCACCTGCTGCGCCTGCTGACGAGCGCCCGCGACCTGCTGCGCGCCGGCACGCTCACGATCGACGTCGGCGAGCACCGCGAGCCGCTGCTCGCGGTGAAGCGCGGCGAGGTCCCCTGGCCGCGGGTCGAGTCCTGGATGAGCGGTCTGGCGGCGGAGGCGGAGGAGGCCGCGCACCGCAGCCCCCTCCCGCCGGAACCGGACCGGCGCCGCGTGGAGGACTTCCTGATCCGCGTGCGGCGCGCCTCAGCGCTCCAGGCGGGTGCGTACGACGAAGGCGTGCAGGGCGTCGTACCCGCCCGGCGCGTCGGGCAGCACTGAGCCGGCCTGCGCCTCGTCCAGCACGCCGTGCAGCCGCTCGATGTCGGCCTGTACGCGCGCGTGGCCGACGTCGGCGGTCCCGTGTTCCCGCTCGGCCTTCGCGGCGACGAGGTCCGGGAGGTAGGGCGGGGCAGCGTCGACGCGCTCCAGCAGCGTGGGCAGATGGGCCTGCACTTCGCCGCTGCGCAGGAGATGGATGCCGGTGAGCAGGACGCGGAAGGTGTAGAGCAGGGGCTTGAGTTCGCCCGTCTTCTCGAACAGCCGCCACTGCGTCACCGCGAATCCCCGGTAGTGGTGCGCGTGGTGGCTGGTCAGGACCCCCGGGGTGAGCGCGGCCAGCTCCCGGTGGGCGTCGGTGGTGTGCACGACGAGCGGCGAGAGCAGCTGCTCCAGCACATAGCCGTTGCGGCGCAGCATCAGCCGTACGAACTTGCGCAGATCGTGCGTCACCAGGTCCATCTCGACGCCGTCCCGGTCCCACATCCGCGACCGCGTCTCCTCCGGCTCCCGCAGCCCGACCAGGTCGGCGGCCGGCAGCAGGTGCATACCGCGCACGTCCACATCGGAGTCGCGGGAGGGGAAGCCGTACAGGTGGGCGCCGGATACGGTCGCGAACAGCAGGGGGTCGGGCTGCTCGGCGACGACCGGGGCGAGGTCGATGTCCAGGGCGTCGATCATCCGTCAAGCGTCCCAGAGCGCACCGAGGGCGAGCAGGTCGCCTCGGTACTCGATCCGGTCCGCCCACTGCGTCGGCCACGCTTCCGCCCCCAGCCACGCGCCCGCGAAGGCCCCGGTCAGGCAGGCGATCGAGTCCGAGTCACCGGCGGTGCAGGCGGCCCGGCGCAGAGCCGTCAGCGGCTCGTCGACGAACCACAGGAAGCACAGCAGGCCGCTCGCCAGGGCCTCCTCGGCGATCCAGCCCTCCCCGGTGGCCAGGCACGGGTCGGTCTCGGGCGACACGGTGCGTACGGCCTCCTGGAGGCGGCCGAGGATCTCCAGGCACTCGTCCCAGCCGCGCGCGATGAACTGCCCGGGGCCCGGGTCCTGGGCCCGCCGCCACAGGTCCCCGAGCCAGCGCTCGTGGTAGCGGCCGCGGTTCTCCAGGGCGTACGACCGCAGCAGCCCGACCAGCCCGGTCGGCTCGGCGCCCTGCGCGAGCAGGCGTACGGCGTGCGCGGTGAGGTCGGAGGCGGCCAGGGCCGTCGGGTGCCCGTGGGTCAGCGCGGCCTGCAACTGGGCGGCGCCCGCGCGCTGTTCGTCGCTGAGCCCGGGCAGGAGGCCCAGGGGGGCGACGCGCATGTTGGCGCCGCAGCCCTTGGAGTGGATCTGGCTGGCGTCCTGCCAGGGGCGGCCCGCGTCCTCCAGCAGGGCGCAGGCCCGCAGGCAGGTGGTGCCGGGGGCGCGGTTGTTCTCCGGGGAGCGGTTCCAGGCGATGAACTCCCGCCGCACGGCCTCGGCCGTCACCTCGGGCCCGAGGACGCCCCGGTTCATCGCCGCGCGCAGGCCCCGTCCGAGGGCCAGTGTCATCTGCGTGTCGTCGGTGACGATCGCCGGCGTCGGCAGGTCCATCTGCCGCCAGGGACCGCACGTGGCGAGGATCGACGGCACGTCGCTGAACTCCGTCGGAAACCCCAGCGCGTCCCCCAGGGCCAGGCCCGTGAGCGCTCCGGTGGCGGCTTGCTTGTGGACGAGGGTGGTCATGCGGGGCGTCCTTCCCGGGTCGGCCTGAGGAGCGGCGGGTGGAGGGCGGCGGCGGTTCCGGCGCGGTAGAGCGCGGCGGGTTTGCCCCGGCCGCCGGTGAGCCGCGCGGCACCGGGGACGGGTTCGACGAAGCCGGGCGTGGCGAGGACCTTGCGCCGGAAGTTGGGCCGGTCCAGCACGGTGCCCCACACGGCCTCGTAGACCTGCCGGAGCTCGCCGAGGGTGAACTCGGGCGGGCAGAAGGCGGTGGCGAGGCCGGTGTACTCGAGCTTGGCTCCGATGCGCCCGTGGGCGTCGGCGAGGATGCGGTCGTGGTCGAAGGCGAGCGGCCCGGCCGTGCCGTACGGCATCCAGCGGGCCTGCGCGGCGTCGCTGCCGCCGCGCACCTCCGGGGCGTGGGGCAGGAGCGCGGCGAAGGCGACCGACACGACCCGCATCCGGGGGTCGCGGCCGGGTTCGCTGTAGGTCCGCAGCTGCTCCAGATGCAGCTCCGAGACGTCCGACAGGCCGGTCTCCTCGGCCAGTTCGCGCCGGGCCGCCGTCTCCGCGGACTCGTCGGGCTGCACGAACCCGCCGGGCAGCGCCCAGTGTCCGGCGTACGGCTCCTGGCCGCGCTCGACGAGCAGTACGTGCAGCGTGCTCGCGCGGAGGGTGAACACGGCGAGGTCGACGGTGACGGCGAAGGGTTCGTAGGCGTACTTGTCGTAGCCGTCCATGACCCGCGCCCCCTTTAATAGTCAGATCGACTATAAAAGGGGGCGTGGATGGCGCACAAGCCCTCAGGGGCCCGCCGGCTCTACAGGTCCACTTCCTGCATCAGCATCCCGACCTCGGTGTTGGACAGGCGCCGCAGCCAGCCCGACTTCTGGTCGCCGAGGGTGATGGGGCCGAAGGCGGTGCGGACCAGCTTGTCGACCGGGAAGCCGGCCTCCGCGAGCATGCGGCGGACGATGTGCTTGCGGCCCTCGTGGAGCGTGACCTCGACGAGGTAGTTCTTGCCGGTCTGCTGGACGACCCGGAAGTGGTCCGCGCGGGCGTAGCCGTCGTCCAGCTGGATGCCGTCCTTGAGCTGCTTGCCCAGGTCGCGCGGGATGGGCCCGACGATGTGCGCGAGGTAGGTCTTCTTCACGCCGTACTTCGGGTGGGTCAGGCGGTGGGCCAGCTCGCCGTGGTTGGTGAGCAGGATGACGCCCTCGGTCTCGGTGTCGAGGCGGCCGACGTGGAAGAGCCGGGTCTCGCGGTTGGTGACGTAGTCACCGAGGCACTGCCGGCCCTCCGGGTCCTCCATCGTCGACACGACACCAGCGGGCTTGTTCAGCGCGAAGAACTGGTAGCTCTGGGTGGCGACGGTCAGCCCGTCGACCTTGATCTCGTCCTTCTCCGGGTCGACGCGCCGGCCCTGCTCCAGCACGATCTCGCCGTTGATCTCGACGCGGGCCTGCTCGATCAGCTCCTCGCAGGCGCGCCGCGAGCCGTAGCCCGCGCGGGCGAGGACCTTCTGCAGCCGCTCGCCCTCCTGCTCGGCGCCGGGGAAGGTCTTGGGGAGCTTGACCTCCTTCTTCCCGGCGTACCGGTCGCGGTTGCGCTCCTCGACCTGCGTCTCGTACTCACGCGGGCGGGCCGGTGCGGTGCGCCCGCTCGTGCGGGCCTGCTTGGGTCCGCCCTTCGCGCCACCGCGCGCGGCGCCGCCACGCCCGGCCTTGGGGCCGTCCTTCGTCGCCCCGGGGCCCACGTCGTAGCGGCGCTCCTCGGGGCGGGGCTTGCGGGGGCGGCCCTGCCCCTGCTTCTGGTCCCTGTCGTTGCCGGCGCCGCGGTGGTTACCGCGCCCGCCGCTCTTGCCGCTGCCGCTGCTTCGCATCAAAGTTCCGTCTGGTCGTCTTCGTCGTCGGTCCCCGGGCTCACCGGGCGGCCCGGCGCGTCGTCGTCGGGCGCGTCCGGGTCGAACGACGGTACGCCTTCCTGGGTCTCGGCCTCGATCGCCTCCGCCTCCGGGAGGAAGGGCGCGAGCTCCGGGAGCTCGTCCAGACCGCGCAGGCCCATCCGCTCCAGGAAGTAGTTCGTCGTCACGTACAGGATCGCACCTGTTTCGGGTTCCGTGCCCGCCTCCGCCACCAGCCCGCGCTGGAGGAGGGTGCGCATGACGCCGTCGCAGTTGACTCCGCGCACGGCCGAGACCCGGCTGCGGCTGACCGGCTGGCGGTAGGCGACGACGGCCAGGGTCTCCAGGGCGGCCTGGGTGAGACGGGCCTGCTGGCCGTCCAGGACGAAGCGCTCGACGGCCGGGGCGTAGGCGGGGCGCGTGCAGAAGCGCCAGCCGTTCGCGACGAACCGCAGCTCGAAGCCGCGGTTCTGGACGGTGTACTCGTCGGCCAGTTCGCGCAGCGCGTCCGCGATCTGGCGCTTCGGCCGCTCCAGGATCCTCGCGAGGTGCTCCTCGGTCGCGGGCTCGTCGACGACCATGAGGACGGCTTCCAGGGCGGGCTTGAGGTCGAGGCCGGCGACGGTGTCCGGCCCGGCCTGAGCTCCGGTGGTCTCCTGGCTCATGCCTTCTTCTCCTCCTTCGGCGGCTCGGGCGGCCGGTCGAACTCGTCGGTGACGGTCGGGGTCTCGTCCCCGTCCCCGCCGGTCCAGCGCACGAGCAGCTCCCCGAGCGCGGCCTCCTGCTCCAGCGCCACGGCCTTCTCCCGGTACAGCTCCAGCAGGGCGAGGAAGCGGGCCACGACCGTCAGGGTGTCGTCCGTGTCCTCCACCAGCGCCCGGAAGCTTGCCTCGCCGAGCTCCCGCAGCCGGGCCACCACGATCCCGGCCTGCTCCTGCACGCTGACCAGCGGGGCGTGGATGTGGTCGACGTAGACCTGCGGCCTGGGCTTGGGCTGCATGGCCTTGACGGCGAGCCGGGCGAACCCCTCGGCGCCGATGCTGATGACCACCTCGGGCAACAGCTCGGCGTGCTGCGGTTCGAGCCCGACGGTGCGGGGGTGGCGCCGGGCCTCGTCGTCCAGCCGCCCGCTGAAGATGTCGGCGATCCGCTTGTACGCGCGGTACTGCAGGAGCCGGGCGAACAGCAGGTCGCGGGCCTCCAGCAGCGCGAGATCGGCCTCGTCCTCCACCTCGGCGGCGGGCAGCAGCCGGGCGGCCTTCAGGTCGAGCAGGGTCGCGGCGACGACGAGGAACTCGGTCGTCTCGTCCAGGTCCCAGTCCGGCCCCAGCGTCCGGATGTACGCCATGAACTCGTCGGTCACCTTCGAGAGCGCGACCTCGGTTACGTCCAGCCTGTGCCTGGAGATCAACTGCAGCAGCAGATCGAAGGGCCCTTCGAAGTTCGCGAGCCGCACCGTGAAGACGCCCTCGTCGGCGCCGGTGCCGACGCCCTCGGGCTCAGGGCCGGACGCGGCCCGCGGCTCCTCGGCACCCGAAGGCTCCGCGACCGGCGGCGCCACGGCGGCCGGCCGCTCCCGCGCGTCCGTCGGCCGCACCATGACCGGCGCCTCGAAGCCGTCCCCCGCCTCCGCAGCGGCCGGTGCCTCGGCCGCGGACGGATCCGCGGCCGCCTCCACGGGCTCGCCCGGGGAAGGGGCCGGTTCGCCCTCGGAAGCGTCGCGCACCGCCCGCGGGGCCGCAGCCTCCACCGGCGCAGCCGCCGGCTCGGCAGGAGCCGTCCCCGGTCCCCTCCCCAGGGCACGTCGGCGCCCGGCGGGGCCGCCGGAGGGGGGTGGGGAGGCGTTCGAGGTCATCGCCCCCGCAGGCTACCGCTACCGCCCGCGCAGACGTCGTACGAGGATGCTGGCGTCCCCGCGGGTCTCCAGGTCGGCGAGGACGACGGCGACCGCCTCGCGGACGATGCGCCCGCGGTCCACGGCCAGGCCGTGCTCGCCGCGGAGCACGAGACGGGCGTGCTCCAGGTCCATGAGCTCCTCGGCCGAGACGTACACGGTGATCTTCTCGTCGTGCCGCTCACGGCCGCTGGGACGGCGTGCGGCCGCCCGGCCGCGCTTGCGCGGTGCCGCCGCGGCGGCACCCGCCGCACCGGCGGCAGAACCTTCCTGCGCCGCCGGCCTGCGGCCGGACCGGCTGCGGGACTCGCCGGCCTCGCCCTGCTCCGCGTCCGCCGCGGCGTGCTCGGCGCCCTCGCCGTCACCGCCCTGCGCGGGCACCGACAGCGATGCGTCCTCAGCGGCGGCGGCCGCGTCGCCCTCCGCCGCCGGAGCGGGCACCCGGGCGTCGCCGTTGGCCTGGCGCCTGGGTGTGGACGACTGCAGCCCCATCCCCCCTGTCGTACGGAAGAGTTCGTCGGCCCCCGGCAGACTCACTCGGCGTGACACCGGGCGAGCACCTCCCTGGCGAGCTGGCGGTAGGCGGCGGCACCGACGGAGTTGGAGGCGTACGTGGTGATCGGCTCACCGGCGACCGTGGTCTCCGGGAAGCGGACCGTGCGGCCGATGACCGTGTGGTAGACGTGGTCGTCG
This sequence comes from Streptomyces sp. NPDC058741, assembly GCF_042746715.1. Taxonomy (NCBI): domain Bacteria; kingdom Bacillati; phylum Actinomycetota; class Actinomycetes; order Kitasatosporales; family Streptomycetaceae; genus Streptomyces; species Streptomyces sp. NPDC058741. The sequence continues at coordinate 245,006 of NZ_JBHYQH010000004.1, forward strand.
AACGCCTCGACGACCCGTGCGAGCACCTCACGGCTGTGCACCGTGCGCGAGTCGTACATCGTGGCGAGGATCCCGTCGAGCTCCAGGTCCGGGTTGAGCCGTTCCTGGACCTTCTCGATGGTCTCCGTCAGCAGGGCCACGCCGCGCAGGGCGAAGAACTCGCACTCCAGCGGCACGATCACCTTGTGCGCGGCCGTCAGGGCGTTGACCGTGAGCAGACCGAGCGAGGGCTGGCAGTCGATGACGACGAAGTCGTAGTCGTCCAGCAGCGGCTTCAGGGCGCGCTGCAGCGTCGACTCGCGGGCGACCTCGGAGACGAGCTGGACCTCGGCCGCCGACAGGTCGATGTTGCTGGGCAGCAGGTCCATGTTGGGGACCGCCGTCTTCAGCAGCACCTCGTCGGCCGCCATCCCCCGCTCCATGAGCAGGTTGTAGACGGTCAGGTCGAGTTCCATCGGGTTGACGCCGAGTCCGACCGACAGCGCGCCCTGCGGGTCGAAGTCCACGAGCAGCACCCGGCGCCCGTACTCCGCGAGCGCGGCACCGAGGTTGATGGTCGACGTGGTCTTGCCGACGCCGCCCTTCTGGTTGCACATCGCGATGATCTTCGCGGGTCCGTGGTCGGTCAGCGGACCCGGGATCGGGAAGTACGGCAGCGGGCGCCCGGTGGGGCCGACGCGCTCCCGGCGCTGTCTGGCCGCGTCGGGCGCGAGGGTGGCCGCGTACTCGGGGTCGGGCTCGTACTCCGCGTCGGGGTCGTAGAAGTGCCCCTCGGGCAGTTCGTCGTAGTCGGCGAGGTGGTTGTGGGGCGCGCCACTTCCGTCGCCGGCCATGGCGTTCACGTGATGGCCATCCATCTTCTGGTGTGCTGTGTGAGTCGCGTGCTGACTCTGGTGGGCTGCGAAGGTGCGCACGGCGACGGAGCCGACAGCCGCGAACCCCGCGGGCTCCTGGTCCCGTGCAGGCATTCCTGGTTGACCACCCCCGGGAGTAAATGTCGACTCATTCACAAGTCGTCTTACCTCCTTGGGGACCAGGAAACTTCTAGACAGGTCAGCGTGGCACCATGCCGACGGTTGGCGACTCTATGGCGTGTCGGGCGTCCGCAGCAACACAATCCGCCGGACCCGGCCCGATGTGTCGGCAATGAAACATCCCGCTGTCAAGGGCGTACGGCCGTCGCACGGCAGGTTTCACCGGTGTGCGAATCGGTTCAAGGGTTACGTTCGAGGCGAGTTGCCCGAGAATCGCGAAGTGACCATACACACATCGGGCCGGACCTTGTCGGGCAAGGTCCGGCCCGGTGCGCGGCGTTGACGACCTGTATTGACGTATCGCCTTTGAGTTGAGGTGACTTAGCCGAGCAGCGAGGAGAGCTCGACGTGCTCCACGCCGTGCGCCTCCGCGACCTCGCGGTACACGACCTTGCCGTCGTGGGTGTTGAGGCCCTTGGCCAGCGCGGGGTCGCGGCGCAGCGCGTCGACCCAGCCGTGGTCGGCGAGTTCGACGATGTACGGCAGCGTGGCGTTGGTGAGCGCGTAGGTGGAGGTGTTGGGCACCGCGCCGGGCATGTTGGCGACGCAGTAGAAGACCGACCCGTGGACCGGGAAGGTCGGCTCGGCGTGGGTGGTCGGGCGGGAGTCCTCGAAGCAGCCGCCCTGGTCGATCGCGATGTCGACAAGGACACTTCCCGGCTTCATCCGGGAGACGAGCTCGTTGGTCACCAGCTTCGGCGCCTTGGCACCCGGGATGAGCACCGCGCCGATGACGAGGTCGGCCTCCAGGCAGGCCTTCTCCAGTTCGAAGGCGTTGGAGACGACGGTCTGGATCTTCGTGCCGAAGATCTTGTCGGCCTCGCGGAGCTTGTTGATGTCCTTGTCGAGCAGGGTCACGTGGAAGCCCATGCCGATGGCGATCTGCGCGGCGTTCCAGCCGGAGACGCCGCCGCCGATGACGACGGCCCGCCCGGCCAGTACACCGGGGACGCCGCCGGGCAGCACGCCCCGGCCGCCGTTGGCGCGCATCAGGTGGTAGGCGCCGACCTGCGGGGCCAGCCGGCCCGCGACCTCGGACATCGGGGCCAGCAGCGGCAGCGCGCGGCTGGGCAGCTCGACCGTCTCGTAGGCGATGGCCGTGGTGCCGGACTCCAGCAGGGCGTCCGTGCACTCCTTGGAGGCGGCCAGGTGCAGGTAGGTGAAGAGCGTCTGGTCCTTGCGGAGCCGGTGGTACTCCTCGGCGATGGGCTCCTTGACCTTCAGCAGCAGGTCGGCGGCGGCCCAGACCTCGTCGGCGGTGTCCAGGATCTGCGCACCGGCGGCGACGTACTCCTCGTTCGCGATGGAGGAGCCGGCACCGGCGTCGCGCTCGACGACGACCTGGTGGCCGTGGCGCACCAGCTCGTGCACGCCGGCGGGGGTGATGGCCACCCGGAACTCGTTGTTCTTGACCTCGCGGGGAATGCCGACCTTCACGTCGATCACGGTCCTTGGCTCAGAGGGCATGGAGGGGTACTTCCTAGACATACCCGGGCACGCACGGGCACACCGGGAGAGACCGCAGGAGAACGTGCGGCAGAGCCAGTCTAATGAAGGCTTTCCCGCTGTCTAGCCTTCCATTGCATCAATCTTCAGCTGATGCGGTACGGATTTCGCAGGCGTCGGGTTCATTTTGAAGGTTTGACTCCCCCAGGATCCGCTCGGCGGTGCCGCGGTGCAGCCCGGCCGAGGCCAGGTCGCCGAGGGACTCGAGGGTGTCGGCGGTGCGCAGGTGCAGGGCGGCCTGAAGGGGCGGGTCCTCCGCGCGCCGCGCCCACTCCACGGCCTCCCGGCAGCTGCGCAGCGCCTCCTCGGGCCGGCCCAGGCCCTCCTGGACCCGGGCCAGCTCGCCCAACGCCCGTGCCTGGGCGGCCGGGTCGCCGTTCTTGCGGTGCCCGGCGACCGCCGAGCGCCAGTTCCGCAGGGCCTCGCCGTGGCGGCCCGCGCAGGTGTGGGCGGCGGCGATACGCCCGTAGAGCCGGGCGGCGTCGGCACGCTCGCCCCGGGCGAGCCGCTCGGTCAGGGCACGGCCGAACCAGTCCGCCGCCCGGTCGAAGTCCCCGAGCTCCTGGTGTGCGCTCCCTACGGATTCCATCGCGCGGCCGGTCGCGTACGTGTCGTTCACCTCACGGCCTGCGTCCAGCGCGGCCCGGTAGCGGGCCAGGGCGTCGGCCGTGCGGCCGGTCCGGGCGTCGAGGTCGCCGAGGTTCAGCAGGGCGGCGGCCCGCTCCCGGGGCAGGTCGCGGCGCTCGGCGACGTCGAGGACCAGGCCGTGGATCTCGTACAGATCGGGCGCCGCGGCCCGGGTGCCGATGTGGGCGGCCATGGCGCGCACCAGCTGGGCCATCAGCCGCCGGGCCAGGGTGTCCAGCTCCCCGTCCGCGACGGCGAGGCGGGCCGAGGCCAGCAGGGCGGGCCGGGTCAGCTCCAGCCACTCGGCGGCCGCCCGCGGGGTGGGGAAGCGCAGGGCGCGCGGCATGTCGAGGAGCTTCTGCCGTGCCCGGGGGCTGTCGGTCTCGGTGATCGCCCGGCACGCCTGGAGCAGGCGCACGGTCCGCTCCAGCATGCGGGCGCGGGCCAGCTGGAGCTCGGCCGGGCGCTCGTGGTGCCCGGCGAGGAGCCGGAGGTGGGGGTGCAGACAGCCGGGCACCTCGTACTGCGGCAGCGGCGAGTCCACGGCGTGCAGGAAGCCGAGGGCGACGAAGTCGTCGAGGGCCTTGCGGGCGGTGGGGACCGAGCAGCCGGCGAGCGCGGAGGCGGACTGCGGGTCCACCAGCCCGGCCGGGGCGAGGGCGAGCAGGCGCAGCATCCGGGCGGCGCCGGCGGGCAGGGCGGCGTGGGCGAGCCGGAAGACCCGGCTCAGGGCGGTGCCGTCGGGTTCCCCGGAGCGCAGCTGCTTGGCGAGGTCGGAGACCGCCGCCTTGGGACGGGCCGCGAGCCAGCCGCCCGCCAGCGTCAGCGCGGCGGGCTGCCCCTGGCACTCCTCGGCGAGCCCCTCGGCGGCCCGGGGGTCGACGGTGATGCGCACGGCGCCGGTGTGCCGGGAGAGCAGCTCCACCCCGGACTTGGCGTCGAGGCCGCCCAGGGTGCAGGGGCGGACGTCGGAGATGCCGGTCAGCGGGCCGCCGGAGACCGCGACGACCAGGCATTCCGGGCTGTCGGGCAGCAGGGCGTCGACCTGCTCGGCGTCGGCGGCGTCGTCCAGCAGGAGCAGGACCCGGCGGCCGGCGAGGGCCGCGCGCAGGGCCTCGCCGAGGTCGTCCTCGCCGGCACCGGCCGGGGCCTCCCGGCCGAGGGCGGTGAGCAGCTCCCGGGCGGCGCGTTCGACGGGGACGGGGGTGCCGTCGGGGTCGGTCAGCCGGGCGCGCAGCACTCCGTCCGGGTAACGCTCCGCTACCTGGCGTGCGAGTTCCCCGGCGAGCGCGGTGCGGCCGGATCCGGGCCTCCCCGCGATGAGCAGCACGCGTGCGCGGGGGGTCTTGCGGCCCGCGAGGGTGTCCAGTCCGGCGCGCTCGATGTCGGCGCACAGTTCCTTCAACTCCCGTGTACGGCCCAGGAACTGACTCTCCCCGGCAGCACGCCCGGCCGGCCGCACCTCGTCTGTCTCCACCACCTGCTCCGCCACGGGCCACACTCCCGTCCCACCACACACGCAAGCCCGCCGGGACTCCGGTTCGGGCGTGCTGCAGAGCGTAGTTCACGCTCTGCAACGGTCCGGGATGTTCTCGGCGGGCGGGGCGGATACATCCCTCGATCGGATCAGCAGATCGTAGGACTGACGACGTGGGTCGCACCCCGAGGGGGCGCGGGGAACTGCGCGACCAGCCACCGCGAAGCCACACCAGACCGACAACCGCCACGGCACCCCGGCGGAACCCCCACACCCCGCAGAACCGACAGCCTCAGCATCACACCCCGAAGGAGCGTGGGAACTGCGCGACCAGCCACCGCGAAGCCACACCAGACCGACAACCACCACGGCACCCACCTGACACAGCACCCCCAGCGGAGCGCCTACGCCTCGAAGGGACGCGCCGGCCAGGGCGCCTCGGCCGGGCGCAGCGCGTCCAGGCCGTCCCCGGCACGCGCGGCGACCAGCGACAGCACGCCCACCACGAGGCAGTTGTTGTGCAGCTCACCGGCCAGGACACCGCGGACGAGGTCCGCCACCGGCACCCGGTCGAGCTCCATGTCCGCCTCTTCCTCCTCGACGGCGAACCGCGCGCCCTCGGCCTCGGACAGACCGCGCGCGAGGAAGATCCGCACGGCCTCGTCGCAGCCGCCCGGCGTGGTGTAGACGTCGGTCAGCACCCGCCAGTCCTCGGCCTTGACGTGCGCCTCCTCGTACAGCTCGCGCTGCGCCGCGCTCAGCGGGTTCTCGCCGGGGACGTCGAGCAGGCCCGCCGGGATCTCCCAGAGCTTGTGGCGCACGGGGTGGCGGTACTGGCGCAGGACCAGCACGCGGTCGGAGTCGTCGAGAGCGAGGACGGCCACGGAGCCGGGGTGGACCTGGTAGTCACGGCCGACCACCGTGCCGTCGGGCATGACCACGTCGTCGGTCCGGACGGAGGTCTTGTTGCCCACGAAGGGAGTGTCCGTGGCCCGGACCTCCCACTCCTCCGGGGTGTCCTTGATCGTCATGCCTGTCCTTCCACGTGCCCAACACGACCTGCCGAAAAGAAACCGGGGTGCACACCCTGGGAAGGGATGCACCCCGGCCACCGTACAACTGGTGTGTTACTTCGTAGTCTTCCGCTCGACCGCGGCCTTGACCAGCCCGGCGAACAGCGGGTGCGGACGCGTCGGGCGCGAGCGCAGCTCCGGGTGCGCCTGGGTGGCGACCAGGTAGGGGTGGACGTCGCGCGGGTACTCCACGTACTCCACGAGCTTGCCGTCCGGAGAGGTGCCCGAGAACAGGATGCCCGCCCTCTTCTCCAGCTCCGCGCGGTAGGCGTTGTTCACCTCGTAGCGGTGGCGGTGCCGCTCCTCGACGTACTCCTTGCCGTCGTACACCTCGCGCACGATCGAGCCCTCGGCCAGCTTCGCCGGGTACATGCCGAGCCGCATGGTGCCCCCCATGTCGCCGTCACCGGCGACGATGTCGAGCTGCTCGGCCATCGTGGAGATGACCGGGTGGGCGGTGGCGGGGTCGAACTCGGTGGAGTTGGCGTCGGAGATGTCCGCCAGGTGGCGCGCGGCCTCGATCACGATGCACTGCAGGCCCAGGCAGAGGCCGAGCAGCGGGATCTTGTTCTCTCGGGCGTACTTGATCGCGCCGACCTTGCCGAGCACACCGCGGTCGCCGAAGCCGCCCGGGATGCAGATGCCGTCGACGTCGCCGAGCTGCTGCTTGGCCCCGGCCGGGGTCTTGCAGTCGTCGGAGGTGACCCACTTGATCTTCACGCGGGCCCGGTGGGCGAAACCGCCGGCGCGCAGCGCCTCGGTGACCGACAGGTAGGCGTCGGGCAGGTCGATGTACTTGCCGACCAGGGCGAGGGTGATCTCGTGGTCGGGGTTGTGGACACGGTCGAGCAGGTCGTCCCAGGTCGTCCAGTCGACGTCGCGGAACGGCAGGTCCAGCTTGCGGACCACGTAGGCGTCCAGGCCCTCGCCGTGCACGGTCTTGGGGATGTCGTAGATCGAGCGGGCGTCGGGGCAGGCCACGACGGCGGCCTCGTCGACGTCGCACATCAGCGAGATCTTCCGCTTGATCGCGGTCGGCACCTCGCGGTCGCAGCGCAGCACGATCGCGTCCGGCTGGATACCGATGTTGCGCAGGGCGGCGACCGAGTGCTGGGTGGGCTTGGTCTTCAGCTCGCCCGACGGGCCGATGTACGGCAGGAGCGAGATGTGGACGACGAAGACGTTGTCCCGGCCGACCTCGTGCCGGACCTGGCGGACGGTCTCCAGGAACGGCAGCGACTCGATGTCGCCGACCGTGCCGCCGACCTCGGTGATCACGACGTCGACCTCGTCCGTCGCCATGCGGCGGATGCGGTGCTTGATCTCGTTGGTGATGTGCGGGATGACCTGCACGGTGTCGCCCAGGTACTCGCCGCGCCGCTCCTTGGCGATCACGGTGGAGTACACCTGGCCGGTGGTGACGTTGGCCGAGCCGTCCAGGTCGCGGTCGAGGAACCGCTCGTAGTGGCCGATGTCCAGGTCGGTCTCGGCGCCGTCGTTGGTGACGAACACCTCACCGTGCTGGAAGGGGTTCATCGTGCCCGGGTCCACGTTGAGGTACGGGTCGAGCTTCTGCATCACCACGCGCAGGCCCCGGGCCTTGAGCAGCATGCCGAGGCTGGAGGCCGTCAGGCCCTTGCCGAGCGATGAGGCGACACCCCCGGTGACGAAGATGTGCTTGGTCGTCGAATTACGAAAAGCGGCGGGCGGCATGGCCAAGACGGGGCTCCCGTGGTCGCGGTCTGGGGGTGCGGTACGGCTTCCGGCCGGATTGCTCCGGGGGCGCCGTCGCTGCGGTTCGGGGGTTTGCTGTCCCACCGGTCCACGGGCTACCAGCGTATCAGCGCCGCGGGGCGGCGGCTTCCGGCCACGCTCCGCGCACGCGCCGCCACGCAGACGTGCCTCCTCACCGGCCTCTCACCCCTTGCTCACTCGTTCGGCGTACTCACCTTGCCGAGACCGGCACACGGATCCTCCATGTGCGTCGTATCCTGCTCGGACACTCGCTGCCGAGCCCGTCCGGCCCAACGGCACCACCCCCGCCCGTAAGCACCGGAACAACGTGAGCTCGTCGGTTCGTTGAGCAGCAATCGGCGCTTTGCGTCACGGCTGAGTGAGCTGTTTTGCTACATCGCTCAACGACACATTGCAGGACCTGCTGAACCCCCCCTTGACCGCACTAGCGACAGCCCCCTTGCGGGGTGACGTGGCCGTTCGACTGGAGTTGCACGTGGCCGGGCGCATCGAAGACTACGCACTCATCGGAGACATGCAGACCGCTGCCCTGGTCTGCCGGGACGGGACAGTCGACTGGCTGTGCCTGCCCCGCTTCGACTCGCACGCCATCTTCGCCGGCCTGCTGGGCACCGAGGAGCACGGCTTCTGGCGGCTCGGCCCCGCGTACGCCTCCGACCAGGAGCCGCCCACCGCGGCCCGGCGCAGCTACCGGGGCGACTCACTGATCCTCGAGTCCGAGTGGGACACCCAGCGCGGCACGGTCCGGGTGACGGATTTCATGCCGCCGCGTGACGGGGCCCCGCAGCTGATCCGGATCGTGGAGGGCGTCTCGGGCCGTGTGCCGATGCGCTCGGCGCTGCGGATGCGGTTCTCCTACGGGCGGGTGGTGCCGTGGGTGCACAAGCACGAGGGACGCACGGTCGCGGTCGCCGGGCCGGACTCGGTGTGGTTCGACACGTCCGCCGAGACGTACGGCAAGTCCCTGACGACGTACGCGGACTTCACGGTGGCGCCGGGTGACCGGATCGCGTTCACGATCTCCTGGCAGCCCTCGCACAGGCAGCCGCCGCCGCTGCCCGAGCCGGAGCAGTCCCTGGAGGCGACCGAGGACTTCTGGCGCGAGTGGGTCGACCACTGCACGTACCACGGTCCCTACCGGGAGGCCGTGGTCCGCTCGCTGATCACGCTGAAGGCCCTGACGTACGCCCCGACCGGCGGTATCGTCGCCGCGCCGACCACCTCCCTGCCGGAGGACATCGGCGGCGTCCGCAACTGGGACTACCGCTACACCTGGCTGCGCGACGCGGCCATCACGCTGTCCTCGCTGCTGCGCACCGGCTACCGCGAGGAGGCCCGCGCCTGGCGCGAGTGGCTGCTGCGGGCGGTGGCGGGCGACCCGGAGAACCTGCAGATCATGTACGGCATCGCCGGTGAGCGCGAGCTGGGCGAGGCGGAGCTGGACTGGCTGCCGGGCTACGAGAACTCCGCCCCGGTACGGGTCGGCAACGGCGCCGCGCACCAGCTCCAGCTGGACGTGTACGGCGAGGTCACCGAGGCCCTGCACCTGGCCCACATGACGGGCCTCGCCCGCAACGACTACGCCTCGCTGCTCCAGCTGAAGCTGATCCGCTACCTGGAGGACCACTGGCAGGAGCCGGACGAGGGCATCTGGGAGGTGCGCGGCCCGCGCCGCCACTTCGTGCACTCCAAGGTGATGGCGTGGGTCGCCGTCGACCGCACGATCAAGCTGATCGAGTCCGGTGACGCCGACGGCCCGCTGGAGCGCTGGAAGGAGCTGCGCGACGACATCCACCGGGACGTGTGCGAGAAGGGCTACGACAAGGAGCGCAACACCTTCACGCAGTCCTACGGCTCCAAGGAGCTGGACGCGTCGCTGCTGCTGATCCCCCAGATGGGCTTCCTGCCGCCGGACGACAAGCGGGTCATCGGCACGATCGAGGCGATCCAGCGCGAGCTGTCCACACCCGACGGCTTCATCCTGCGCTACCCCACCCAGGGCGACAACGAGGGCGTGGACGGTCTGCCCGGCGACGAGGGCGCGTTCCTGGCCTGCTCGTTCTGGATGGCCGACGACCTGGCGATGATCGGCCGCGTGGACGAGGCCCGCAAGCTGTTCGAGAAGCTGCTGTCGCTGCGCAACGACCTCGGGCTGCTGGCGGAGGAGTGGGACCCGCACGACCAGCGCCAGGTCGGCAACTTCCCGCAGGCCTTCAGCCATGTGCCGCTGATCGACACGGCCCTGCGCCTGACGGCGTCGGGCGCCTACGGCGGCTGATCGCACCCCGGGCGGCCCACCGGGGCGCCCGGGAGCGCGTGCCTCGGACGCCGGCGCGGCCGGTCCGCGGAAAGGGCGCCCGGCAGCGGTTCCCGCTGTGCCGACGCGGCTGCCGACCGCGCGGTCGTCCTCCCGCTCCACCGCGACCACGCTGACATCCATGACGGGGCCGGCATCCGGCCGGTCACCGCCCAATCCGGCGCGGATCCGCCGCGGGGAGGCAAGGGATGATCGTCCCGGCACCCCTCCGGAGATGTCCGCGACGCACCCGCGCGGGTAGCGTCCGGCACATGGACAGCGGGACGGACAACGGGTACGGCACGCAGGGCGCGGGGATCACCGTGCGGCGGGCTCTGGAACTGCCGGGGCTGCGCAGCGGACTGCCCGAGGTGCTCGCGGGCGCCGACCGGCTGGGACGGACCGTGCGCTGGGTGCACGCCGGCGAGGTGCCGCACATCGCCTCGCTGCTCAAGGGCGGCGAACTCCTGCTGACCACGGGCTACGGCCTGGGCACCCGCCCCGCCGAGCAGCGGGCGTTCGTACGCACGCTGGCCGAGCGCGGCATCGCCGCCCTGGTGGTGGAGCTCGGCCCGCGCTTCACGCGCCTGCCCGCGGCACTCGTCGACACGGCCCGCTCGGCGGGGCTGCCGCTCGTCCAGCTGCACCGCGAGGTGGCCTTCGTCACGGTGACGGAGGAGATCCACACCGAGATCGTCAACGGCCACTACGCGCTGCTCCAGCGGGCCGAGGAGGTGCACCGGCGGTGCACGCAGGCGGTGCTGGGAGGCGGCGGTGTGCCCCAAGTGCTGCGCATCCTGGCCGACTTCGGCGGCAACCCGGTGTTCCTGGAGACGGCCGACGGGCAGTTGCTGTACGCGGCCGGGGCCGGGCCCGAGGGCGCGGACCCGCTGCAGGTGTGGGAGGGGTTGCGCGCCCAGCACAGGGAAGAGCCGCCGCCGGCGGGCTCGGTCCTGGTGGACGTGCCGGGCGGCGGCCCGGGCAGCGGGGGCGTCCGGGCGCGGCTGGTGCTGCTGCCCGTGCGCACCGCCCTGGCGCCGGTGCACCGGATGGCGGCGGAGCGGGCCGCGGGCATCCTCGCCGTGGTGCTGATGCAGGCGCGGCAGGAGGAGGAGCTGGCGGCGCGCGGGCGCGGCGACTTCCTCACCGACCTGGCCGAGGGCCGGATCACGGCGGAGGACGCCCCGGCGCAGGCGCGCGTGCTGGGCTTCCGGCCGGGTACGGACCCGCTGCTGCCCGTCGTCATGCGGCTCGGCGACACGCTCTCGCCGGGCGGCGGCTGGGCCGTGCTGGCACGGGCGGTCTCCGAGGCGCTTGCGTCGGTGGGCGTGCCGGTGCTGCTGGGGGTGCGGCCGGTGGAGGGCCGGGTGCTGGTGCTGCTCGGGCTGCGGTCGGAGCAGGAGCGGGCGACGGTCGCGGACCGGGTCGCGGCGGCGCTGCGGGCCGGGGTGAACCGGGCCGGGATGCCGCGGCCGGGCGGGCAGCCGCCCGTGGTGGTCGTGGGGGTGCCCGGGGGCTGGACGGCGGCGGGGTCGGGCCTGCGGCACGCGGCCGAGACCGCCACGGCGGCCCAGGGCCTGCCGGACCGGCCCTGGTTCGACGCCCGGCGCCTGGACATCGACCTGCTGCTGTGGCGGCTGCGCGACCATCCGGACCTGGCGGCCTTCGTCGACCGGGCCCTCGGGCCGCTCCTGGAGCACGACCGGCGCTCCCGGCCGCCGCTGCTGCCCACCCTGACGACGTACCTCGCCCACGCGGGACGCAAGGCGGAGACGGCCCGCGAGCTGCACCTCAACCGGCAGACGCTGTACAACCGGCTGGCCCGTATCGGGGAGTTGCTGGGCACGGACCTGGACGATCCGCAGACGGTGCTGGCCCTGAGCCTGGCACTGCGCGCCCGCAGGCACGTCCCGTAGCGCGCTGGGGGCTGTCTTCGACTCCCGTCTGCCCCTAGGCGAGAGGCAGCGGCTGCGTCAGCTCGTCGTAGACGCTGAGCACCTGGGCGACGGTCTCGTCCTCCGTCGGCCAGGTCGCCGCCTGCCGGGCGCCCTTGTCCCTCAGATGCGTCCGGCGCGCGGGGTCGCCGAGCAGCCGGACGACGGCCTCGGCGAAGGCCTGGGCGTCGCCGTACGGGACGAGTTCGGCGGCGTCGCCGACGAGTTCGGGGATCCCGCCGACGCCGGTGGCGACGAGCGGCACGCCTGAGTGGAGGGCCTCCTGGGCGAGCACGGAGCGGGCTTCCCAGCGGCTCGGCAGCAGGGCGAGGTCGCTGGCGGCGAGGAGGTCGGCGATGTCGTCGCGCCGCCCGATGAGCCGGACCGGCAGCCCTTCGTCCTCGATCCGCTGCTGGAGCTCACCGCGCAGCGTCCCCTCCCCCGCGATCACGACCAGGGGGACGTGGTCGAGACGGCGCCACACGCGGGCGGCGTCCAGCAGCACGCCGTAGCCGCGGTGCCGCTCCAGTGAGCCGACCGCCATGAGCAACGGCCTGCCGATCGCGCCGAGTTCGGCGCGGACCTTGGAGCGGAGCCGGTCGGGATCGTCGGGCTCCAGAGGTCTGCGGGGGCCGGGCAGCGCCACGGCCGCGAGGCGCGCGTCCCGGGCGCCTGTCCGCCGGGCCCGGTCCACGAGCGGCGAGGTCGTCCCGAGGACGACGGTGGCGGCCCTGGCGACCCGCCGCTCCAGCACCCGCAGCAGATGGGCTCGCGCTCCGTCGGCGTGTGCCCGGTCGTGCCACGTCACGACCAGCGGGGTCCCCACGCGGCGCCCGCTGAGCGCGAGCACGGTACGGAAGGAGGCGTGCAGTCCGTGGGCGTGGACCAGGTCGGCGCCGGCGCAGGCCGTCCGCAGCGCCGCCACGGACACGGGGTCGCTGCTGCGCGGCACGTGCACATGGTCCGCCCCGACCCCGCTGAAACCGTAGGCGTGTTCCGCCTCGAATGGGGCGCACACCGTCACTTTCACGCCCCGCGCGACAAGCCCCGAGGCCAGCGAACGCACGTGCGCACTGCTGGCGGCGTTGCCTCCGCCCAGCACCTGCACGGTGCGCAGCGGCAACTGGCCATGCGGTGCGTGGCTGCTCACGGGGGTCACGTGGCCGGGGCTCCTGGTTCGGGTCGGGCGGTCACGACGCGATGGCGACGCGTACTCCGCCAAGGATGCCAGGACATACGGGTGTTCCGGGAACGCCGGGACCCCGGCGGCGCGACCGTGGGGGCGCGGGATCCAGGCAATACGCCGGGCCGCGTCACCCACACGAGTGAATTCGGGCGACCCACCCGGCTCCGCCGCCGGACCGCCGCCCGGTCCGCTGTCCCGGCCGAGGGCGACAACCCGCCGCGGCCGAGGGGGATGCGCCGCCCGGGCGGACGATGGCCGGCCGCCCGGCCACCACCGTCGGCCGCCGCCGGGGCCAGGGTCAGTGCCAGGGCCCAGGCCGTGGTGTGCCCGCCGCCCGGCTACCGTCCGCCAGCACCAACCGCCAACCGCCGTCCGGCAGCCGCCGACCGCCCGCCCCGAGCCATGCTCCGGCCACCGTCCGCCGGCCCTCCCGCAACAGCGCGCCGACCGCCCGGCGGGGCTACAGGTCAGCCCGAGCCGTCGCCAGCAGTTCCTCCGCGTGGGCCCGGGCCGTCTCCGAGTCCTCCTGCCCGGCGAGCATGCGGGACAGTTCCCGGACCCGGTCCTCGCCTTCCAGGACCTTGACGCCCGAGCGGGTCACCGACCCGTCGTTGGTCTTCTCGACGAGCAGCTGCCGGTCGGCGAAGGCGGCCACCTGCGGCAGATGCGTGACGACCACGACCTGGGCGGTCCTCGCCAGCCGTGCCAGCCGCCGCCCGATCTCGACCGCGGCCTTGCCGCCGACGCCCGCGTCGACCTCGTCGAAGAGGTACGTCGGCACGGGATCCGTCCCCGCGAACACCACCTCCACAGCCAGCATCACGCGCGACAACTCACCACCGGAGGCGCCCTTGGCGATGGGCCGGGGCGGCGCTCCCGGGTGCGGGGCCAGCAGCAGCTCGACCTCGTCCGCGCCGGCGGGCCCGTAGGCGACCGGACGGCCGCCGACCTCGACGCCCTCCGGGTCCTCCGTCTGCCGGATGTCGAACGACACGCGCGCGTGCGGCATGGCGAGCGAGGCCAGCTCGGCGGTCACGGCGGCGGCGAACCGCTCGGCGGCCTCCGTGCGGGCCTCCGTCAGTGCCTGAGCCAGCCCGCCCAGTTCGGCGCGCAGGGCGTCCCGCTCGGCGGTCAGCTCCCCGATCCGCTCGTCGTCGCCGTCGAGTTCGGTCAGCCGGCCGGCACCCCGCTCGGCCCAGGCGAGCACGCCCGCGATGTCCTCGCCGTACTTCCGGGTGAGTCCGGTGAGCGCGGCCCGGCGCTCCTCGACGGCCGCCAGCCGCAGCGGATCGGCGTCCAGATCGTCGGCGTAGCCCGCGAGGTCCCCGGCCGCGTCACGCAGCAGGATCCCGATCTCCCCGATGCGGTCGGCGAGCGCGGCCAGCGCCGGGTCGTGCGACCGTACGGCGTCCAGGGCGCGCTGCGCGCCCGCGACGAGCGTGCCGGCGTCGACGCCCTCGGGGTCCTCGGGGTTGCCGGCGAGCGCGGCGTGCGCGGCGGCTGCGGCGGACGCCAGGGCCTCGGCGTGCCCGAGCCGCTCGGCCTCCTCGGCCAGCTCCGTGTCCTCACCGGCCCGGGGCTCGACGGCCGCGATCTCGTCGAGCCCGTAGCGCAGCATGTCGGCCTCCTGGGCCCGTTCCCGCGCACGCGTGGTGATCTCGTCGAGTTCCGCGGAGACGGCCCGCAGCCGCTGGTACGCCTCGCCGTACTTGGCCAGCTGCACGGCGACCGCGTCACCCGCGTACCGGTCGAGCGCCTGCCGCTGCCGGGACAGCTTCAGCAGCCCCTGCTGGTCGGTCTGCCCGTGCACGGCCACCAGTTCGTCGGCGAGCTCGGCCAGCACGCCCACGGGCACGCTGCGCCCGCCCAGGTGCGCCCGGGAGCGCCCCTCGGCGGAAACGGTACGGCTGATCAGCAGGGCCCCGTCGTCGAGCTCGGCCCCGGCCTCCTCGGCGCGCACGGCCACAGCGGCGTCCCCGGGCACGGTGATCCGCCCCTCGACGACCGCCTTCCCGGCCCCGATCCGCACGAGCGCCGCGTCGGCCCGCCCGCCCAGCAGCAACCCCAGGCTGGTGACCACCATGGTCTTGCCCGCACCCGTCTCACCGGTGACCGCGGTGAACCCGGGCGACAGCTCGACCACGGCGTCGTCGATCACGCCCAGCGACCGTATCCGCATCTCCTCCAACACGGACACGACCTTACGAGGTCCAGGCCGGGACGTGCGACCGGCCTACCCCTGTCACCCACGAGAGTGGCAGCGCCCCGTCAGGGACGCGGGAACCGCGCGGCACACCACCAGAGCCCCGCGCCCGCCGACGACGAGCAGCCACCCTAATGAGGGGCGCCCCGCCACCCCGAGACCGGCAGCGCGAACTTCGCCACCAGCCGGTCCGTGAACGACGCGTGGTGCAACCGGGCCAGCCGCACCGGCACCGCACCCCGCCGCACCTCGACCCTGGCGCCGGGCGGCAGCTCCACGGTCCGCCGCCCGTCGCACCACAGCACACCAGGCGGGATGTGCGGCAGGACCTCCACGGCCAGCACGGAGTCCGGCGACGTCACCAGCGGTTTGGCGAACAGCGCGTGCGCGGAGATCGGCACCATGAGCAGCGCCTCGACCTCCGGCCACACCACGGGCCCGCCGGCCGAGAAGGCGTACGCGGTCGACCCGGTCGGCGTGGCGCACACGATCCCGTCGCAGCCGAACCCGGTCACCGGCCGCCCGTCGATCTCCAGGACGACCTCCAGCATCCGCTCCGCGGACACCTTCTGCACGGCGGCCTCGTTCAGCGCCCAGTCGGTGTGCACGATGTCGCCGTTGCGGTGCACGACGACGTCGACGGTCATCCGCTCCTCGACCTCGTACGCCCTGGTCACCACCCGGTCGACGACCTTGTCGAGGTCGTCCCGCTCGGCCTCCGCGAGGAAGCCCACCCGGCCGAGGTTGACGCCGAGCATCGGCACGCCCGACGCCCGCGCGAACTCCGCGCCGCGCAGCAGCGTGCCGTCGCCGCCCAGCACGATCAGCAGCTCGCACCCGTCGAGGCACTGCGGGGTCGCCTCCTTGACGAGCTCCACCTCGTCCGGCAGCGGCAGGTCGCGGGCCTCGGCCTCCAGGACCCGCACACCGAGACCGGAGCGCAGCAGTCCCTTCACCACGAGTTCGGCACTGCGCACGGCCGCGGGCCGGCCGGTGTGGGCGAGCAGGAAAACAGTACGAGCTCGGTTCTCGGTCAACGCGGCCCCTCCGCCACTGCACGGTCAACGTCGGCCGGGTCCAGTTCCGGTGCCCCGGCCCGCAGCCACAAGAAGTATTCGACATTCCCCGACGGCCCGGGCAGCGGACTGGCCGTCACGCCCTTCGCGCCGAGCCCCAGCCCCCAGGCCTTCTCGGCGACCCCCCGCACCGCCTCGGCCCGCAGCTGCGGGCTGCGGACCACTCCCCCGCTGCCCAGCCGCTCCTTCCCCACCTCGAACTGCGGCTTGACCATCATCACCAGATCGGCGGCCGGCTTCACGCACCGCACCAGGGC
This sequence comes from Streptomyces sp. NPDC058741, assembly GCF_042746715.1. Taxonomy (NCBI): domain Bacteria; kingdom Bacillati; phylum Actinomycetota; class Actinomycetes; order Kitasatosporales; family Streptomycetaceae; genus Streptomyces; species Streptomyces sp. NPDC058741. The sequence goes on from NZ_JBHYQH010000004.1 coordinate 261,430, forward strand.
GGGCAGGACCAGCCCGAGCGGGATGAAGGACAGATCCCCCACGACAAGATCCACAGGCTCCCCATCGATCGCTTCAAGCGTCAACTCGCGTACGTTCGTACGGTCCTTGACGGTGACGCGTTCATCGTTGCGCAGGCTCCACGCGAGTTGGCCGTATCCGACGTCCACGGCGACGACGTGGGCGGCGCCCGCACGCAGCAGGACGTCGGTGAAACCGCCGGTCGACGCGCCGGCGTCCAGCGCCCTGCGCCCCTCGACGGCCAGCCCCCGCGGCACGAACGCCTGCAGCGCCCCGGCGAGCTTGTGGCCGCCGCGGGAGACGTAGTCCGGGTCGTCGTCGTCGGCCGCCACGACGATCGCGGCGGCGGTCTCCACCTGCGTGGCGGGCTTCGTCGCGACGGTCTTGCCGACGGAGACCCGCCCGGCGGCGATCAGCTGCCCGGCGTGCTCACGCGAGCGCGCGAGCTTGCGGCGGACCAGCTCCGCGTCCAGACGGCGACGTGCGACTCCTGCCACGGTGGGTTCAGCTCCTGTGTTCGTACGGCGGTCGGAGGGGGCGGCCGGAAGGACCGCGGTGAGGGGCGGTGGCCGGGTGACCGGCGGGAGCCGGAGGTCCCGGACGTGCGTCGAGCGCGGTGAGCGCGTCGCGCAGCCCCCGGTGCACATCCTCGTACACCTCCACGTGTCCGTCCGTGGCGAGGTGGTCGGCGTCACCGAGCCGGTCCAGGGCCGCGTCCACGGCGGGGTCGCCGGTGGGGGTACGGGGCACGTTCAGGGGCGCGGGCGCGGCGGGGTCGTACACCGGATCGGGCCCGGCCCCCGGCACGGGCTCCTGCCGCGCCTCCACCACCGTCTCGGGCACTGCGTCGTCCATGCCCCGACGCTACCGCGAACCGTTGCGGTACCGTCGATCACGATGGCCACGATCGAGGAGTGCCGCAGCGCACTCGACAAGCTCTCGGACAACATGCAGCGTGCCGGTGGGAACGTCCGCGAGGCCGCGGCACTGGACCGGTCGGTGAGCTGCCACATCACGGACCTGGACGTCAGCTTCGTCGGCCGGATGCGGGCCGGCCGGATCGAGGTGCACGACACCGTCCCGGGACCGCCGCCCGACAAGGCCGACATCAGGCTGGCCATGACCGGCGACGACCTGGTGACGCTGGTGGACGGCAGGCTCAACTTCGCCACGGCCTGGGGGCAGGGCCGGGTGAAGCTGCACGCCGGGCTGCGGGACGTGCTGCGCCTCAAGAAGCTCCTGTAGCGGCGATCTTCCCGGAGGGGTCCTTGCCGCGTGCCTTGCGGGCCGCCGGCACGACCAGGGGCGTGCCCGTCTCCGGGTCGTCGATGACCTGGCAGCGCAGCCCGAAGACCTCCTCGACCAGCTCGGCCGTGACGACGTCCTTCGGCGCGCCCTCCGCGACGACCCCGCCCGCGCGCAGCGCGATGAGGTGGGTGGCGTAGCGCGCGGCGTGGTTCAGGTCGTGCAGCACGGCGACGAGCGTGCGCCCCTGCTCCTCGTGCAGTTCCGCGCACAGGTCCAGGACGTCGATCTGGTGCTGGATGTCCAGGTACGTCGTCGGCTCGTCGAGCAGCAGCAGCGGTGTCTGCTGGGCCAGGGCCATGGCGATCCACACGCGCTGGCGCTGACCGCCGGACAGCTCGTCGACGTAGCGGTCGGCGAGTTCGGCGACGCCGGTCTGCCGCATGGACTCCTGCACGACCCGCTCGTCCTCGGCGGACCACTGGCGCAGCAGGCCCTGGTGCGGGTAGCGGCCGCGGCCGACCAGGTCCGCGACGGTGATGCCGTCGGGCGCGATGGACGACTGGGGCAGCAGGCCCAGGGTCCGGGCGACCTTCTTGGCCGGCATCGACTGGATGACCTGCCCGTCGAGCAGCACCCGGCCCTCGCTCGGCCTCAGCATCCGCGACAGCGCCCGCAGCAGCGTCGACTTGCCGCACGCGTTGGGCCCGACGATGACGGTGAAGGAGTGGTCGGGTATCTCCACCGACAGCCGCTCGGCGATGACCCGCTGGTCGTAGGCGAGGGTGACGTTCTCTGCGGACAGGCGGTTCACGGTGCTCCCTTGGTCGTTCGGTGCGCTGGTGCTGCTCCCGGCGCGGCGCCCCGTGCCGCGGCGGGTGCTCATATCCGGCCGGCCCTGCGCTCGGTGACCAGCAGCCACAGCAGGTAGACCCCGCCGAGCACACCGGTCACCACGCCCACGGGCAGCTGCTCGCCGCCGAAGGCCCGCTGCGCGGCCCAGTCGGCGACGATCAGCAGGGCGGCACCCATGCACAGCGAGGCGAGCAGGTTCGGGCCGGGCGAGCGGGTCAGACGCCGGGCCAGCTGCGGCGCGGTGAGCGCGACGAAGCTCACGGGACCGGCTGCGGCGGTCGCGGACGCGGTGAGCAGCACGGCCGCGACCAGCAGCAGCAGCCGTACGCGCTCCACCCGCACCCCGAGGGCGTGCGACACGTCGTCGCCCATCTCCAGCATCCTGAGGCCCCGCCCGTTGACCAGGGCCAGCGGCACGAGCACCGCGCACAGCCCGAGCAGCGGCCACACCTGCTCCCAGTCACGGCCGTCGAGGGAGCCCGTCATCCACACGACCGCGCGGGCCGCGTCCACGATGTCGGACTTGGTGAGCAGATAGCCGTTGACGGCCGTGACGATCGCGGAGACGCCGATGCCGACCAGGACCAGCCGGTAGCCGTGCACGCCTTGCTTCCAGGCCAGCGCGTAGAGGGCGAGGCCGGTCACCAGACCGCCCACCAGCGCCCCGGCGGCGACCTGGTCGGCGCTGCCGGAGAAGAGCACGATGACCGTGAGCGCGCCGGCCGTCGCGCCCTGCCCGAGTCCGAGCACGTCCGGACTGCCCAGCGGGTTGCGCGAGACGGACTGGAACAGCGCGCCGGCCAGCCCGAGCGAGGCGCCGACCAGCAGCCCGACCAGGACACGCGGCAGCCGCAGCTCGTTGACGATGAACTCCTGGCCGGCGTCTCCGCCGCCGAGCAGCGTCCTGAGCACGTCACCGGCCGGGATCGGGAAGTCGCCGGTGCCGATGAGCACGACACTCCCCGCCAGCGCCACGGCCAGCAGCAGGACGACGACGGTGAAGGCCCGCACGTCCAGGCGTACCGACAGCCCGCCCGTCCGCACGGAACGGTTGGTGGTCCTCACAGCTGCGCCGTCCTCCGCCGTCGTACGAGAAGGATGAACACCGGTCCGCCGAGGATCGCGGTGACGATGCCGACCTGCAGTTCCGCGGGCCGGGCCACGATCCGCCCGACGACGTCGGCGCCGAGCAGCAGCACGGGCGACAGGACCGCCGCGTACGGCAGGATCCAGCGCAGGTCGGGCCCGGTGAAGGAGCGCACCACGTGCGGCACCATCAGCCCGACGAACACGATCGGCCCGCAGGCGGCGGTGGCGGCTCCGCACAGCACCGTCGCGGCCAGCATGGACAGCGCCCTGGTCCGGTTCAGGTCGGCGCCCAGTGCCCTGGCGGTGTCGTCGCCCATCGCCATGGCGTTCAGCGGCCGGGCCAGCGTCAGCGCCAGGGCCGTGCCGGCCAGCAGGAACGGCAGGACCTGCTCGATGGTCGAGTCGGTCGCCGCGGACAGCGAGCCGACCGTCCAGAAGCGCATCCTGCCGAGCGCCGCGTCGTCCGTGATCATCACCGCCTGGAGGTAGCCGTAGAGCGCTGCGCTGATCGCCGTGCCCGCGAGGGCGAGCCGCACGGGCGTCGCGCTCCGGCTGCCGCCGAGGAACAACACCAGCGCCCCGACCGCGGCGGCCCCCAGGAACGCGAACCAGACGTAGCCGGTGAGCGAGGTGACGCCCAGGTACGTGATGGCCGTGACGACCGCGGCGGACGCGCCCGCGTTGATGCCGAGCAGCCCCGGGTCGGCCAGCGGATTGCGCGTGAGGGCCTGCAGGACCGCGCCCGACAGCCCCAGGGCGGCGCCGGCGAGCAGCCCGAGCAGGGTCCGCGAGAGCCGCTCGGCGACGACCACGTCCCCGTACGTCCCCGAGTCCGCGAACAGGCCGTGCCAGACCTGCCCGAGGGACAGCTCCTTCGCCCCGATCGCGAGGCTCGCCAGGGCGACGAGCACGAGGACCGCGACGGACAGGAGCAGTCCGAAGGCGCGTACCGCACGTCGGGTGGGGGGCGCGGGCGCGGTCTCCGCGCGCGGTTCGGGAGGACTCTCGACCAACACGGAGTTAGGTTAGCCTACCCTCGCATAGATCCACGATACGGATGCCCGGGCGCGGATGCCCTCACACCCCGAGCCGCGCCAGCGCCTTGCCCCCCTCCAGCTCGCAGACCCCGTCCCAGGCAGCCGTCCACGCCGCGGCGCACAACGCCCTCAGCCCGTCCAGCACTTCACCGTCCCCCTCCAGCTCCAGCCGGTCCGCACCGGCCGTCGCCGTCCACCCGCCGCACCGGAACCCGCCATCGCCCGCTTCCGCGACGTCCGGCTGACCGGTGAGCATCCCGCGCAGATCGGCGTCCACATACGTCGGCCGGTGCCGCGGCGGCGCCGTCAGCAGTTGGGCACCGTCGGTCACACCCGTCAGGACCAGCAGCGAGTCCACCTCCCCGTTGAACGCTCCCTCGATGTCCGTGTCCAGCCGGTCCCCGACCACCAGCGGCCGCTTCGCCCCGGTCCGCAGGATCGTCTCCCGGTGCATCGGCGGCAGCGGCTTGCCGGCGACCTGCGGCTCGGCACCCGTGGCGATCCGGACGACCTCCACCGCCGCCCCGTTGCCCGGCGCGATGCCCCGCCCGCTCGGAATCGTCAGATCGGTGTTGGAGGCGAACCACGGCACCCCGCGCGCCACCGCGTAACTGGCCTCGGCGAAACGGCCCCACGGCAGCTCGGGCCCCCCGTACCCCTGCACCACGGCCACCGGATCGTCCTCCGCCGACTCGACGGGCACGAGCCCGCGCTCACGCAGCGCCACCCGAAGCCCCTCCCCGCCGATCACCAGCACCCGGGCGCCCTGCGGAACCTGCTCGCTGATCAGCCGCGCGACCGCCTGCGCCGAGGTGATGACGTCCTGCGCGCCCGTCGGTATGCCCAGCTCCGTCAGATGCGCGGCCACCGTGTCCGGCGTGCGCAGCGCGTTGTTCGTCACGTACGCCAGTCGCATCCCGCCCGACCGGGCCGCCTTCAGCGACTCGACCGCGTGCGCGATCGCCTCCCCGCCCGCGTACACGACACCGTCCAGGTCGAGCAACGCCGTGTCGTACGCCTCGCTCAGGGCCTGCCCCCTGCCCTCGGGCCTCGTCCTGACGCTCCGGCTCATCCCGCATCGCTCCTCGTTCGACGGCTTTCCCCCGATCATCCCCCATGCCACCGACACCCGTACGATGCCGGGATGAAGACAGCAGGTCACTCGGAGGCAACGGCGCACCGAGGCCTGGAACTCACCCCGTTCCGAGGCCTTCGTTACGACCCCGACCGGGTCGGGAGCCTTGCCGCCGTCACAAGTCCGCCGTACGACGTCGTGGTGCGCCCCGACGGCCTGCACCACCTCGAGTCCGCCGACCCGTACAACATCGTCCGCCTGATCCTGCCCCAGGCCGCCACCGCCGGCGCCCGCAACGAACAGGCCGCCGAGACCCTGCGCCGCTGGCTCGCCGAGGGCGTCCTGACCACCGACCCGGAACCCTGCCTCTACGTCTACGAACAGCGCCACGGCGACGGCATGCTGCAGCGCGGCGTCGTCGGGGCCCTGCGCGTGACGGACCCGGCGGAGCAGGTGGTGCTGCCGCACGAGGACGTCATGCCCCATGTCGTCGCCGACCGCGCGGACCTCATGCGGGCCACCTCGGCGAACCTGGAACCACTGCTGCTGACCTACCGCGGCGAAGGCCCCGCGAGCACCACGGCCGACCTGATCGAGCGCACCGCCGACCGGCCTCCCCTCCTCTCGACCACCACGGAGGACGGCTTCTGCCACCGTCTGTGGTCGGTCACGGACCCCGCGGACATGACGGCGATCCAGACCGATCTGGCCCGCCACCAGGCGCTGATCGCCGACGGCCACCACCGCTGGGCGACCTACCGCCGCCTCCGCACGGAGCACCCCTCCCCCAGCCCCTGGGACCACGGTCTGGTCCTGCTCGTCGACACGGCCCGCTACCCCCTGCGGGTCCGCGCCATCCACCGCCTCCTGCCCACCCTTCCGGTCGAGGACGCCGTGGCCGCCCTGCGGGGCCTGTTCCGGGTGAGCCGCTACGAACTCCCGCTGTCCGAGGCCCTGGAGGTGCTGGCGGACGCCGCCTGCGCGGGCAACGCCTTCCTCCTCGCCGGCGACGGAGCCTTCCACCTCGTCGACCGGCCGGACCCCGCTCTCCTGACCCGGACGGTCCCCGCCGACCGCCCGGCCGCCTGGCGCACCCTCGACGCGACGGTCCTGCACGCCACGCTCCTCGACCACGTCTGGGGCATCCCCGAGGACTCACCCGACCGCATCGCCTACATCCACGACACGGCCGCCACGGTCGAGAAGGCGGAACGCGACGGCGGTACGGCCGTCCTGATGCACCCGGTCCGCGAGGACGTCGTCCGCGACCTGGCCCGGCAGGGCGTGACCATGCCCCGCAAGTCGACGTCGTTCGGCCCGAAGCCGGCGACGGGGCTGGTGCTGCGCGCGCTCGACCCCTGACACCGGTGAAGGGGCACATGTGAAGGGGCGGATCCCGGCCGGGATCCGCCCCTTCACATGTCATCCGACGTCAGTCCTTCTTGTCGTCCTCGGCCTGGACCTGGGCGTCGGCGTCGGCGTCGAGCTCCACCTCGTCCTCGTCCTCGACGAGGACGTCGACGAACTCGACACCGTCCAGCTCGGCGAGCCGGTCCGAGGCGTCCGTGCTGCCGTCCCGGTCGGCCTCGACGGCCTTCGCGAACCACTCCCGCGCCTCGCCCTGCCGCCCGGCGGCGAGCAGCGCGTCAGCGTACGCGTACCGCAGCCGAGCGGTCCAGGGCTGCACCGAGTTGGCGGCGAGCTCCGGGCTCTGCAGCGTCACGATCGCGGCGTCGAGCTGCCCCATGTCCCGCCGCGCACCGGCCGCGACGAGACGCATCTCGACCTGGCCGGCCTTGTCGAGCTTCTGCACCTCGGGCGCCCCGGCCATGTCCATCGCCTTCTCCGGCCTCCCGAGCCCACGCTCGCAGTCGGCCATGACGGGCCACAGGTCGATGTTGCCGGTCATCCGCTTGGCGGCCCGGAACTCGGCCAGCGCCTCGCTGTACTTCTGGTTGGCGTAGGCGGCGAACCCTGCGGCCTCCCGCACGGCCGCCACACGCGACGCCAGCCGCAGCGCGACCCGGGAATAGCCGTACGCGCCCTCGGGGTCCTCGTCGAGAAGCCGCGCGACCATCACCAGGTTCCGGGCGACGTCGTCCGCGAGCGTCTTCGGCAGACTCTGCAGTTCCTGCCGGACGTCCTTGTCGATCTCTTCGCCCGTGACCTCCTCAGGGATAGGCAGCCGCTTGATCGGCTCCCGGTCCCGGTCACGCTCCCGCTCGTCACGGAACCGGCCACCGCCCCGCTGGTCGTCCCGGCCACCCCGGAACCCACCGGGACGCCCACCACGGTCGTCACGACGCGGTCCACGACCACCACGGTCGTCCCGTCCACCACGGAAACCACCGCGGTCACCGCGGTCGTCGTCGCGGCGGAATCCGCCACGGTCACCGCGAGGACTGTCGTCGCGACGGAAGGCGGGACGGTCACCGCGATCGTCACGACGGAAGCCGCCACGGTCACCCCGGTCGTCACGGCGGTCGTCACGACGGAAGGCCGGACGGTCACCCCGGTCGTCACGACGGAAGGCCGGACGGTCACCCCGGTCGTCACGACGGAAGGCCGGACGGTC
>NZ_JBHYQH010000005.1:0-9449 GCF_042746715.1 Streptomyces sp. NPDC058741
CACGTGAGTGGGACCGGGCCGACGGCCGGAGGGTCAGCCCTCCGTGGGCTCCGCGATGGCCGTGGCCTTGCGCGTACGACGGGCCCTCGGCTGGGCCTCGGCGGCCTCCGCCGTGTCGACGGCGGCCTCGGTCTTGGACGCGGCGGTCTTGCGGGTCCGGCGCGGCTTGGGCTCGGTGGCCTCGGGCTCCTGTGCCGTCTGGGCCGGGATGTCCGCGCTCTGGGCGGGCTCGGTGGCCTTGCGGGTGCGGCGGCGGGGCGTGGCCTCGGTGCCTTCGGCCGTGTCGACGGCGGTCTCGGCCGCTGCCGCGGTCTTGCGCGTGCGCTTCGGCTTCGCCTCGGCGGCCTCGGTCGTGTCCACGGCCTCCTCCGCGGCGGCAGCAGCCTTCCGCGTGCGGCGACGCGGCGTGGTCTCCGGCGTCGTGGCCGGGTCGGCGGGGGCCTCCGCCTTCGCGGCCGTCTTCCGGGTACGGCGCGGCTTCGTCTCCGCAGGCTCCGGGGCGGACTCGCCGGCCCCCTCGGCCGTGTCGACAGCCGTCTCGGCCGCGGACGCGGTCTTGCGGGTGCGGCGGCGCGGCGTGGTGGCGGGAGCCTCGGGCTCGGCGGTCACCGGGGCGGCAGCGGCGGCCGTGACCTCGGCGGCGGCCTTCGCCTCAGGCGCGAGCGTCGTCTCTGCGGGAGCGACCGCCGTCCCCGCGGTCGCGGTCTCCACCACCGGCGTCTCCGCCGGAGCCGACCTGCGGGTGCGCCGGCGGCGCGACGTCGCAGGAGCCTCGGCGGCCTCCGGGACCGTGCCCTCCGCGGTCGCGACGGCGTTCTCCGCCGGCGCGGAAGCGGCCGGCTCGACCGCCGTGACCTGTGCCTGCGCCGCCTCGGCCGGAGCCCCGCCGCGGGTGCGGCGACGGCGGCGCGGGGTGCGCGGCGCCGTGTCGGCCTCCACCTCGGCGGTGCCGTCGGCGGCCGGCGTCTCCGGAGCGGTGGCGCCCGCGGAACCGGGCTCCCCGTCCAGGAGCGCTCCGCCGCGCGTCCGGCGACGGCGACGCGGCGTACGCGGGGACCGCTCGCGGTCGGCCGAGCGGGACTCGTCCCGGTCGCTCCGGCCACCCCGGACGCCGCGACCGCGAGGCCCGCGGCCGCCCGGCTCGCCCAGGTCCTCCAGCTCCTCCGCCTCCAGGCCGGCGCGCGTGCGCTCCGAGCGCGGCAGGACGCCCTTCGTGCCCTCGGGGATACCGAGGTCGGAGAACAGGTGCGGGGAGGTCGAGTACGTCTCCGGCGGGTCGTTGAAGTCCAGCTCCAGCGCCTTGTTGATCAGCTGCCAGCGCGGGATGTCGTCCCAGTCGACCAGCGTGATCGCCGTACCCTTCGCGCCCGCGCGGCCCGTACGGCCGATGCGGTGCAGGTACGTCTTCTCCTCTTCCGGCGACTGGTAGTTGATGACGTGCGTCACGCCCTCGACGTCGATACCGCGCGCGGCGACGTCGGTGCAGACGAGGACGTCCACCTTGCCGTTGCGGAAGGCGCGCAGCGCCTGCTCGCGGGCGCCCTGGCCGAGGTCGCCGTGGACCGCTCCGGAGGCGAAGCCGCGCTCCTTGAGCTGGTCGGCGAGGTCGGCCGCCGTGCGCTTGGTGCGGCAGAAGACCATGGCCAGGCCACGGCTCTCGGCCTGCAGGATGCGCGCCACCATCTCGGGCTTGTCCATGTTGTGCGCGCGGTAGATGAACTGCTTCGTGTTCGCCACGGTCTTGCCCGCGTCGTCCGGCATGGCGGCGCGGATGTGCGTGGGCTGCGACATGTAGCGGCGGGCGAGGCCGATGACCGCGCCCGGCATCGTGGCCGAGAACAGCATCGTCTGGCGCCGTCCCGGCAACATGTTGATGATCTTCTCGACGTCGGGCAGGAAGCCGAGGTCGAGCATCTCGTCGGCCTCGTCGAGGACCAGGCACCGGACGTGCTTCAGGTTCAGCTTCTTCTGCCCGGCGAGGTCGAGCAGCCGGCCCGGGGTGCCGACGACCACGTCGACGCCCTTCTTCAGGGCCTCGACCTGGGGCTCGTAGGCCCGGCCGCCGTAGATCGCGAGGACGCGCACGTTGCGCACCTTGCCCGCGGTCAGCAGGTCGTTGGTGACCTGCGTGCACAGCTCGCGCGTCGGGACGACGACGAGGGCCTGCGGGGCGTCGGTGAGGTCCTCGGGCTCGGCGCGTCCGGCCTCGACGTCGGCGGGGACGGTGACGCGCTCGAGGAGCGGGAGGCCGAAGCCCAGCGTCTTGCCGGTGCCGGTCTTGGCCTGGCCGATGACGTCCGAGCCCGACAGGGCCACGGGGAGCGTCATCTCCTGGATGGGGAAGGGGGTGACGATGCCGACGGCCTCCAGGGCCTCGGCGGTCTCGGGAAGGATTCCGAGCTCTCGGAACGTGGTAGTCAGGGTGCTGCCTCTTCTGTGTGGGCGGCGCGAGGCGAGCGCGGGGGTCGTGTCGGACCGTGCCGGGGACGTCCGCTGCCCAAGGGCGGGCCGTAAGGCACGGGACCGCGCCGACGCTCTAGCGCTCATGCCGCTGAGGGTGTCCCTCCGGATTCCCTGCGCACAGTGCCGCAGGGACGGGAGAGCTGTCGGGTCGGAGCCGATCGGGCCACCGACCGGGCATCCTCATACGTGCGGCCTGTCGAGGTACGTCGACGTACCAGCAGGAGCATTACCACCATACCCCGGAATCGCGCACACGCGATGGCCGATTCGGTCACGTAGTCGTAGTCACAGTGGTTGACCAGGGCCTTACGTCTCCCGGTAAGCGGGCTATTGTGCGCTTCATGACGAGCTCTGACACGCCTGAGAACTCCTCGGACACCACCCCCGCCGCACCCACCGGAGTCGCCGCCGGCGACTGGGCCACCGCCTCCGCCGATCCGCAGTACCGTGCCGCGGTCGTGGACCTGCTCGGTGCGCTCGCCTACGGGGAGCTCGCGGCGTTCGAGCGGCTCGCGGAGGACGCCAAGCTGGCGCCGACGCTGGAGGACAAGGCGGAGCTGGCGAAGATGGCGTCGGCCGAGTTCCACCACTTCGAGAGGCTGCGCGACCGGCTCGCCGAGATCGGTGAGGAGCCCACGCGCGCGATGGAGCCGTTCGTCGCGGCGTACGACGGCTTCCACAAGCAGACGGCCCCCTCGGACTGGCTGGAAGGTCTGGTCAAGGCCTACGTCGGCGACTCGATCGCCAGCGACTTCTACCGCGAGGTCGCGGCCCGCCTGGACTCCGACTCCCGCGACCTGGTGCTGGCCGTGCTCGACGACACGGGGCACGGCGGCTTCGCGGTGGAGAAGGTGCGCGCGGCGATCGACGCGGACCCGCGGGTCGGCGGACGGCTCGCCCTGTGGGCGCGGCGGCTGATGGGCGAGGCCCTGTCGCAGTCGCAGCGCGTGGTCGCCGACCGGGACGCGCTGTCGACCATGCTGGTGGGCGGCGTCGCGGACGGCTTCGACCTCGCCGAGGTCGGCAAGATGTTCTCCCGGATCACCGAGGCGCACACCAAGCGGATGGCGGCGCTGGGGCTGGCCGCGTAGCGGTCTCCGGCGGGGGCGCTCGGCGACGACGCGCCCGCTCAAGTGGACCGTGCACCGTGCGGCGGTCCGCGGCGGGCTCGGTCGAGTGGAAACTGCGGCGCTCCTCGCGGAGGACGGCGGGCGCCTCGTCGTCGGCCGGGCGCGGAGTTCACCGCGCTCCCCGGACGCCTGCCGGCCTCGGCGGCCGGCCGACGGCTGAGGCCCGCGGCTACGCCGTGGCCGAGTGTCGGCGCAGCCGGCCCGCGGGGCGCAGCAGCAGCGACAGCGAGGCCACCGACACGATCACCCCGCCGAGCAGGACGAGCAGCAGATGTCCGGCGTCCAGCGCGCTGTGCATGACGAACGCCCCGAACAGCGCACCGGCGACGCCGGTCGACAGGACGAGCTGGCGGGCCGGCAGACGGTGCGACAGGCGGTGCGTGGCCGCCCAGGCCAGAGCGAGGCCGAGAATCGCGGAGCTCAGCGCTTCCAGGAGCATGTCGGGGGTCCCTCCCACACGGCCGGCCTGCCCAAATCGGTCGTAGCCCGTCTTACCCCTGGCCTGCGAAATCCAATCCACTTCTGTGAGCGGCCTGTGCGCCATCCGTGGAGGGACCCGTCCGGCTGAGGGAGGAGCGGAACGCGGAGGGGGCGGGACGGCCGACAGCCGTCCCGCCCCCTCCGCGACGCAGGCGCCTACAGCGCGCCGAAGCCCACCTTGCGCGGGGCCGGCTCGCCGAGCTCGACGTACGCGAGGCGGTCGGCCGGCACCAGGACCTTGCGGCCGTGCTCGTCCACGAGGCTCAGCAGCGGCGTCTTCCCGGCCAGGGCCTCGGAAACGGCCCGCTCGACCTCCTCGGCACTCTGACCGCTCTCCAGAACGATCTCGCGGGGCGCGTGCTGCACGCCGATCTTGACCTCCACGGCTATGTCCCTCCGACGGTCAGTGATGTGCGCGATCTTCCGCGCCGTACGCAGCACACATTAGCCCGGTGAGGGGACGTACATGCTCCGTCCGAGAACGCCACGAGCGAACAACGGACGGGAACAGCGAGCACGTCCGTGCGCACGAGTGCCGTACGCCGTCCCCCGCCCGCTGTCCGTCAGTGCTGCTGGTCCGCCCCGTGCAGCGGGAAACCGGCGATGCCGCGCCACGCCAGGGACGCCAGCAGCTGCACCGCCTGGTCGCGGGGCACGCTGCGGTCGCTGTGCAGCCAGGAGCGCGCCACCACCTGGGCGAGTCCGCCGAGGCCCGAGGCCAGCAGCATCGACTCGGCACGGGACAGGCCCGTGTCCTCGGCGATGACGTCGCAGATGGCCTCGGCGCACTCGTTCGTCACCTTGTCGACGCGCTCGCGCACGGCGGGCTCGTTCGTCAGGTCCGACTCGAAGACCAGTCGGAAGGCGCCGCCGTCGTCCTCGACGTACGCGAAGTAGGCGTCCATGGTCGCCCGCACGCGCTGCTTGTTGTCGGTCGTCGACGCGAGCGCGTGGCGGACGGACTGGATGAGCGACTCGCAGTGCTGGTCCAGCAGGGCGAGGTAGAGGTCGAGCTTGCCCGGGAAGTGCTGGTAGAGCACCGGCTTGCTGACGCCCGCGCGCTCGGCGATGTCGTCCATCGCCGCCGCGTGGTAGCCCTGGGCCACGAAGACCTCCTGGGCGGCTCCCAGGAGCTGGTTGCGTCGGGCACGGCGCGGCAGGCGTGTGCCCCGCGGGCGAACCGCCTCTGTCTGCTCGATGGCTGTCACGCCGCCTCCCATAGTCGTCCACGTGCGGATCTGGCCGCGTCGCCATCGTACTTTTCGGTAACCGTGGTGTGCGCGGTGAGAGCGCAGAATTTCACGGACCGGACGGTTACGAAAGCGGTGGAGAAGGTTTCAAACGAGGACGGGGCGGGCAAAACGCGGCCCCCTTCCTGTTCAGTGACTCCGTCGCCCTGTGGCGGCGTACGTCACCGGTAGTCGTCCTCGTCGAGCGAGACGACCCGGGCCTGCTCCGCGAGGTCGGCCTCGTTCGCGCGGTCCGGATCGACACCGGTCAGCGGGTCGTCGCGGTCCGGCGCGAGGTCCGTGTGCTGCTCGGCCGCGTCGACCTCGGGCGCCTCGACGTCCTCCGTCGTCTTCTCGGTCTCGGCCTCGAAGGTCTCCGGGTCGGTGGGGTCTACGGCCATGCTGGGCTCCCTTCCTACGAACGTCCCCGGGGATGCAGGGGCCACACGCGGGTGCCCTCTGCCCGAGCCTAGGAGACACCCGATCCGGACGCCATGCGATCCGCGTCCGGTACCTGACGCAGCGCGCATCCCGCCGGCTGCCACCCCTGCCGGTTACCTCGACGTTCTTTCCTGCGGTGTTCCGGCTGTCTCTCCTACTGCCTCACGGGTGCCACCTCATGCACCACCCAGTGCCTCCCATGGGGTCGATTCCTGTGACGGCGAACACATGAGCCACTACGTGATCGTCTCGTAACATTGCCGCATGTCTTCGACCGAGCTGCCGTTCGTGCCGCCCGCCAATGTGCTGCCGAGGGTGGGGGTCGTCAGGGTCGCGGAGGGGGAGCGGCTGAGGTCGGTCGACCTGCCCGGGGTCACCCTGTCGGTGCGGTCGCGTCCGCCCGCGCGCGATGACCTGCCGCCCGCGCTGTACGTGCACGGGCTCGGGGGTTCCTCGCAGAACTGGTCGGCGCTGATGCCGCTGCTGGAGGACGTCGTCGACAGCGAGGCGGTCGACCTGCCCGGTTTCGGCGACTCCCCGCCCCCGGACGACGGCGACTACTCCGTGACCGGCCACGCGCGCGCGGTCATCCGTTACCTCGACGCCTCCGGCCGCGGCCCCGTGCACCTGTTCGGGAACTCGCTCGGTGGCGCCATCACCACCCGTGTCGCCGCCGTCCGGCCCGATCTCGTCCGTACGCTCACCCTCGTGTCGCCCGCCCTGCCCGAGATCCGCGTGCAGCGCTCCGCCGTGCCCACGGGGCTGCTGGCGGTGCCCGGCGTCGCGCTCCTGTTCACCCGGCTCACCCGGGCGTGGACGGCGGAGCAGCGGGTCCGAGGTGTCATGGCGCTCTGCTACGGCGATCCCGAGCGGGTGACGCCGGAGGGCTTCCACCACGCCGTGCAGGAGATGGAGCGGCGGCTGCGGCTGCCGTACTTCTGGGACGCGATGGCGCGCTCCGCACGCGGGATCGTCAACGCGTACACCCTGGGCGGCCAGCACGGACTGTGGCGCCAGGCCGAGCGCGTCCTCGCACCGACCCTGCTCGTCTACGGGGGCCGCGACCAGCTCGTCGGCTTCCGCATGGCGCAGAAGGCCGCCCGGGCGTTCCGCGACTCGCGGCTGATGACATTGCCGGACGCCGGGCACGTGGCCATGATGGAGTATCCGGAGACGGTGGCCCTGGCGTTCCGTGAACTCCTGAAAGACTCGGGAGAGTTGGGTACGCGGCGGGCTTGGGGAGCGCCGGACGAGAGCGCATCGGACGCCCGCGCGGGCCGCGCCGTCGACCAAGAAGGCACCGACGAGAGCATGGGGGGCTGAGGCGCGAGTGGGACGCCACAGCCGCCGCGGACCCGCCGCCAAGGGCGGTACCGCGGGGACAACCGAAGGACCGGACGGCGGCCGGGCCGGCACCTCACCGGGGCCGAGACCGGGCCGGGGTCCGGCATCTGAGCCGGGCCGGCAGGGCAGGACGGCAGCGCCGCCGCCCGGGCCGAGGCCCGGCCAGGGCGGCTGGCCGCCGCCGGTCTCGGGGCCTCGCCGGGTGCCGGGGCCGCGTCCCGCACCCGGGCTCGGCGAGCAGACGGACGGTTTCGGCGGGTCGGCGGACGGGTTCGTCGGGCCGAGGGACGGGTGTGGCGGGCCAGTGGACGGGTTCGTCGGGCCGGTAGACGGGTTTGACGGGCCGTCGAGCGGCTCCGGTGCGCCTCAAGGGCCCCCGGTGCCGCCGTTCGGCCCCGGTGGGTCTCCGAGGGGGGCCGGTGGGCCGTCGTTCGCGCCTGGTGGGTCTCCGCGCGGAATGCCTCGGCAGGGCACGCCTCCGCAGAGCGCGCCCCCGCAGGGCATGCCAAGGCAGGGCACGCCTCCGCAGAGCGTGCCTCCGCAGAGCGTGCCTCGGCAGAGCGCGCCTCCGCAGGGCACGCCACGGCGGGGCACGCCACGGCAGGGCATGCCTCCGCAAGGCACGCCCCCGTACGGGATGCCGCGTCCGCCCGACGGCCGGCTGCCGGACGGGGCGCCCGCTCATGGCATGCCGCGGCTGCCGGACGGCACGCCGGCCCGCGGAGTGCCGAGATTCCCCGACGGCACTCCCGCGCAGGGTGTTCTGCGGTTCCCGGACGGCACTCCCACGCGCGGGGTGCCGCGTCCTGCCGACGGCACGCCGGCCCGCGGTGTTCCCCGGTTCTCCGGCGGTGCATCCGCGCGGGGCGCGCCGCGACTGCCCGACGGGACGCCGGCGCACGGTTTCCCGCAGGTGCGTGGAGGCCACCCCGAGCAGCGGGAGGCCGGGGGCGGCTGGGGTGAGCTGAGCGGCGGCGGCAGCGGCGGCGGTTCCGCCCCGGCCGGAGCGGGAGCCGACGCTCCCATACCCCGGCAGCGTCGGGCCTCTGCGCCCGACGAGCCGCGGCAGGACCATCCGGACGCCTTCGACGAGGAGGACGACGTCTTCGCGCCCCGTACGCCCGCTTCCGCGCACGCGGCGGACGCCCTCGCGTCCGTCACGGAGTGGAGCGCGGGCACCCCGGCCGACGCCCGCTCCGACGCCCATGACGGCGCGGAGCCCAGCGGTGCGCCCGCGCCGGGCAAGGGGGGCAAGAGCCGTACCTTCACAGGGATCGCGGCCGCCGCCGTCACGACCGTCCTGGCCGTCATCGTCGCCGGTCAGGTCGCCGAGGACCCGGGCGCAGCCGACGTGCAGTCGCAGTCCGCCCCCGACCAGTCGCGCGACGTCCGCGACGCCGCGTCCCGCGCGGACGGCCGGGCGCCCGCGCCCGAACCCGGCGCCAAGCCGCTGACGTACAGCCAGAAGATGGATCGGACGTACCCGCTCGACGTCGGGATGAAGGGCTCCGGGAAGTTCGACGCCGTGCCCGGCATCGCCAAGGCGCCCGGTGCGGGGCAGAAGTTCACCTACCGCGTGGACGTGGAGCAGGGGCTCGGACTCGACGCCGGACTGTTCGCCGAGGCCGTGCAGAAGACGCTCAACGACCGGCGAAGCTGGGCCCACGACGGCGCGCGGACCTTCGAGCGCATCCACTCCGGCGAGCCCGACTTCGTCATCACCCTCGCCAGCCCCGGCACCACCGCCGACTGGTGCGCCAAGTCCGGCCTGGACACCACCGTGGACAACGTCTCCTGCGACTCCGCCGCGACCGAGCGCGTGATGATCAACGCTTATCGGTGGGCGCAGGGCTCGGAGACCTACGGCGACGAGATCCACGCCTACCGGCAGATGCTGATCAACCACGAGGTGGGGCACCGCCTCGGCTACGGCCACGTCACGTGCGACGAGGACGGCGCGCTCGCCCCGGTCATGCAGCAGCAGACGAAGTTCATCGATCACGACGGCATCGACTGCCGCGCCAATGCCTGGCCGTACCCCAACAGTTGACGGCCCGTGTGGCGACCCGTGTGTCGGCCCGTGTGTCGGCCTGTGTGATGGCCCGTGTGTCGGCCCGTGTGTCGGCCCGTGTGTCGGCCTGTGTGATGGCCCGTGTGTTGGCTTGTGTGCCGGCGGCGCCATGAAGATCTGTGTCCGAATGATTTCTTAGCGCGACGGAACGCGTCCCGCGCAGGAAAGTTACGACCGTTCACCCCTTTTGGTGGGGGGGGGGGGCAACCGCCGGCGCCCCCCGCCCGAAGCCGCCCAAGAGTGGGGCCCCGTAGGCCGCCGGGCCCCCTCGGGGCCCAAACACGGAGGTGC
>NZ_JBHYQH010000005.1:9459-24279 GCF_042746715.1 Streptomyces sp. NPDC058741
GCGACGGACAACCGTCCGTCGCACCACCGCCTTGCCCGCTTACGTTCGTCCCGCTGTGAGCCGCCGGGCAACGGCGGCTCCTCATACGGGAGATCGGGAGTGCACACGTGCGCATCGGACTGCTTACGGAGGGTGGCTATCCGTATGTGAGCGGTGACGCCAGGCTCTGGTGCGACCGGTTGGTGCGCGGGCTCGGGCAACACGAGTTCGACGTCTACGCGTTCAGCCGCAGCGAGCGTCAGGAGGACGAGGGCTGGATCCCGCTGCCTCCGAACGTGCGCCGGGTGCGGACCGCTTCGCCGTGGCTGGCCGAGGACGACGGAGCGCTGCCGGGCCGCCGGGCGCGACGGCGGTTCGCGGAATGCTTCGGGGAACTGGCCGGGGTGCTGTGCGGGACGTCCGGGGGCGCGTCGACCTTTGCCGGGGGGCCCCACGAGGGTGCGTCGGCTCCTGCCGGGGGGCCTTCCGGGGCAGTGTCCGAGGATGCCCTGGGTGACGTTGGCGAGGTTCCTTCCGGGGCTGCTTCCGCCGGTGCGTCGAGCGCTGAGGCGGACCGTTTCGCCAACGCTCTGTACGGGCTCGCCGCACTCGCCCGCGAGGAGGGCGGCCTGGCGGGAGCCCTGCGCTCCGAGGCTGCCGTGCGCACACTGGAAGGCGCCTGTCGTGCGCCCGGCGCTCACCGTGCCGCGCGCGAGGCGCGCGTCCCCGATCTGCTCACCGTCGCCGCCTCCCTGGAGCGCGCCCTGCACCCCCTCGGGCTCGACTGGTACGAGGACGGCGGGCTCGGTGCCGTCGACCTCTGCCACGCCGCGTCCGGCGGCACGGCCGTGCTGCCCGGGCTGCTGGCCCGCCACTTCAACGGCGTGCCCCTGCTGGTGACCGAGTACGGCGTGCGCCTACGGTCGCACTACCTCACCGCCCCCGGCGCTCCGCCCGCCGTTCGGTCCCTGCTCGCGGCCTTCCACGGCCGGCTCGCGGCCGAGGCCTACGCCCGGGCCGAGGTCGTCACCGCCGGCAACACCCATGCCCGTCGCTGGCAGGAGCGCTGCGGCGCCGACCGCGCGAAGCTGCGCACGGTCTACCCCGGCATGGACGCCCGGCCCTACGCGGAGGTGGGCGAGACGCCGGAGTGTGCCGACCCTGGCGCGCTCGTGTGGGTCGGGCGGGTCGAGCCCGCCAAGGACCTGGTCTCCCTCCTGCACGCCTTCTCGGAGGTCCGGGCCCAGCAGCCCGGGACGCGCCTGCGCATCGTCGGGTCCCCGGCCGGCCCCGAGGGCGCGGCCTACCTCGCCCACTGCAGGGCACTGGCCGCCCAGCTCTTCCCCGACGAGGCAGAGGAGACCGAGGGCCCGCACACCCCCGGCGACAACCCGGTGTCCTTCGAGGAGATCGGCGGACCGGACCTCCCGTTCACCGCCGACGCCTACGCCTCGGGCGCCGTGACCGTGCTGTCCAGCGTGGTCGAAGGCTTCCCGATCAGCCTCGTCGAGGCCATGCTCAGCGGGCGCGCGACGGTGTCCACGGACGTCGGCGCCGTCGTCGAGGTCATCGGCGGCACGGGACTCGTCGTCCCGCCCCGCAACCCCCGGGCGCTCGCCGACGCGTGCGTGGCGCTGCTGCGCGACCCCGAGCGCCGTGCACGCCTGGGCGCAGCGGCTCGGGCCAGGGCCCTCGAACTGTTCACGGTCGAGCGAAACATCGAGGCGTTCCACGGCATCTACCTGAAGATCGTCTCGCGTGTGCCCGTCCGCCGGGTCCTCCTCGACGGGGCCGGCGAGCCGCTGCCCTTCGCGGTTCCCGCCGAGGCGCAGGTGCCGGTCCCGTGGAACACCTCGTCGCCGGGCCTCACCGCCCGCAGCGTTCCCAGCTGGGCCGCGGGCAGCCCCGTGCGCGCCACCACTCCCGTCCCCGCCCCGGAGAGAGCGCGATGAGAGACCTCGGAGAACTGGGCTACCCGGGTACCCCGGCCGGTCCGGGCACCCCGGCCGGTCCGGGCGTGTGGAACACCGACGGAGATCAGGCGCTCGGTGACGCGTCGCTCAAGCAGGAACCGGGCCCTGAGGAGCAGGCCTTATCGGAGGCGGAGCCGAACCCGCCGGGCCCCGACCGCGGCTCGTCGGCGAGCCCGCCGCCCGCCTCCGACCGTGCCGCGTCCGCGAGCCGCCGACCCCTCACCGACCGCACGTTGCCCGCCCCTGGCCGCGGTACCGCCGACCCCGTGAAGGCGCTGATGCACCGTCACCGTGACCTGTGCGCGCGCGCCGTCGACCCCCTCGAGATCGCGGCGGGCCTGGAAGCCCACGGCATCACCGACCGCGCCGCCGCCCGTTTCCGCCACCGGGACGTCTTCTCGCTGGCCGAGGAGATGTACGCCCGCGCCTCCCAGGACGCGGACGCGGACGCGCCCGCCCCGGCTGACGCGCCCGGTGTGCGTGCCGGCTGGGTCCTTCTCACCCTTCTGCCGGGCGTGCTGTGCGCCGGCGCCGTGGCCGCCGTCCAGCTCACCGACGGCCGCTCACGCCTCCTCGCGGCCTCGGCGGGCCTGTGTGCCGTGGTCCTGGCCCTCCGTGGGGCCCTGCGCCGAGGACCCCTGAGCAGGACCGACGCGGTCCGGCCCGGACCCCGGCCGGGAGCGGCACCGGGCCGGACCGCCCCGTGGGTTTTCTGGCTCGCCGGCTACTCCCTGCTGGGTGACGGCCTGCTCCACAGCGCCGTCACCGGAGGCCCCGACGCCCTGCCCACCGGCACCGCGGACGGCCCGTGGCCGCTCACCGCCGCCCCGGTCCTCGCCCTCACCTCGGTCTGCGCGCCCGCGGCCTGGCTCGCCCACCTCCTCACCGCACGCGCCCGCCGCCGACTCGCCTCCAGCCGGGGCCTGGAGGACTTCGCCGCCGCCGTACGACCGCTCCTGCTCGGCACCTTCGCCCTCTTCCTTGCCGCCCTCACGGCCCTGCTCGCCCTCAGCGCCACGGTCCTCGACGAGCCCGCGCCCTACGCGGAGACCCTGAACCTCGGCGCCCTGCTCTTCCTGGCCCGCCTCCTCACCGTCCACGGCTTCACCTACGCCCCGGCCGTGGTACTCGGCGCCACCGCCGCCCTCCAGGCGGCCGCCCTCGCCTCGGTCTTCGCCTCCCGCCTCCCCGGCTGCGGCTTCCTCGCCACGCCCGTCGACACCCTCGTCACCGCCTGGGGCACCGGCGCCGTCCCCACCCTCGCCTGCGCGGCCGGGGCCATGACCCTCCTGGTCCACGCGACCCGCAAGATCACCCGGGCCTCGGCCCACGCACCACAGGAGCCCTCACGGTGACCGCCCCGGACGGCGGCCCCACCGCCGAAGGCACCCGCTCCACCGTCCCTTCCGTCCCAAGGAGAACCGCATGACCACCCGCCCAGGAGCCCCAGCCGCCCCGGGAGCCGCACGATGAGAGCCCTGCTGATCGGAGCCAACGGCTACATCGGGCGTTTCGTCGCCGACCGTCTCCTCGCCGACCCCGCCGTCCAGCTCACCGCACTCGGCCGTGGCGACGACGCCGACGTTCGCTTCGACCTCGCGTCCGGCAGTCCCGGTGCCCTCACCCGCTTCCTCGACGCGGTCCACCCCGGCGTCGTCGTCAACTGCGCGGGCGCCACCCGTGGCGGCGCCCGCGAACTCACCCGCCACAACACCGTCGCCGTCGCCACCGTCTGCGAGGCCCTGCGCCGCAGCGGCTGCGGCGCCCGCCTGGTGCAGATCGGGTGCAGCGCGGAGTACGGCCCGAGCCAGCACGGCTCCTCCACGGCCGAGGACGCCGTGCCCCGCCCCGGCGGCCCGTACGGCGTCAGCAAGCTCGCCGCCACCGAACTGGTCCTCGGCTCCGGCCTGGACGCCGTCGTGCTGCGCATCTTCTCCCCGGCAGGGCCCGGCACCCCCGCCGGCTCCCCGCTGGGCCGCCTCGCCGAGGCCATGCGCCGCGCCATGCAGTCCGGCGACGGCGAGCTGAAACTGGGCGGCCTCGGCGCCCAGCGCGACTTCGTCGACGTCCGCGACGTGGCCCGCGCCGTCCATGCCGCCTCGCTCTCCGCCGCGCAGGGCGTCATCAACATCGGCTCCGGCCGCGCCGTGCGTCTGCGCGACGCCGCCGCGGTCCTCGCCCGTGTGGCCGGATACGGCGGCGCCCTCCACGAACTCGACGGCCCGCCCGGTGTCCTGCGCCCGGCCATCGGCCACCCCCGCCCCGACCCGGACCACGCGCCCCCGGTCGCGTATCCGTACCCGGACGGCTGCGGCAGCTGGCAGCAGGCCGATGTGCGCACCGCGCGCGACCGGCTCGGCTGGCGGCCCCGTATCGGCCTGGAGGAGTCACTCGCGGACATCTGGATGGAGGCGGCATGCCGTATCTGACCAGCACACGGTCCCGCACGCCGAGCACGGAGCTCCGCCCGGGCGTCGGTGTCCCCGGCTACGCGCATCCCCTCCTCGCCCCCACCGAGTGGGGCGCACTCACCCGCCCCGGCGTACCGCTGCACTGGGTGGTCCTCAACGTGGCCGACGGCCCCGGCAGTCGCCCCGACCCGCACTGCCTGGAGGCGGCCGACCGCCTGCGCAACGCGGGCGTCCGCGTCCTCGGTCACCTCGACAGCCGCTACGGCACCCGGAACCCCGGCGACCTGATCTCGGACGCCCACCGCTTCGTCGACTGGTACCAGGTCGACGGCTTCATCCTGGAGCGCTGCCCGGCGGACCACACCGGGCTGTCCGAGGTGCGCCGCGCGGTGGCCTCGCTCCGCGTCGTCCGTGACGACGCCCACATCGTGCTCGCGCACGGCATCCACCCCCACCCGGACTACGCCCGCCTCGCGGACCAGGTGGTCACCTTCTCCGGGCCGTGGAACGACTACCGCTGGTCGCAGGTCGCCGACTGGACCACCCACCATCCGCCCGAGCGCTTCTGCCACTTCGTCCATGGTGTGCCCCGCCCTCAGCTGGACGAGGCGCTGCGCATCGCCCGCCGGCAGGGCGCCGCGACGATCTGGCTCACCGACCGCACGGACGGCGGCGGCCGCGCCGACCCCTGGGAGACCATGCCCGGCTACTGGGACGAATTCGTCTCGAGGGTCGGAACAGGTGTCTCGGAATGAAAAAGCCCATGGCAGTGTTGCGGGGAGAACAACCGTAGTGATTGACCGACCAACGGAGTCCCCGTGTCGTTGCCACCCCTGGTCGAGCCGGCTGCCGAGCTCACCGTAGACGAGGTCCGCAGGTACTCCCGCCACCTGATCATCCCCGACGTCGGGATGGACGGGCAGAAGCGGCTGAAGAACGCCAAGGTGCTCTGTGTGGGCGCCGGCGGCCTGGGCTCGCCGGCGCTGATGTACCTGGCAGCCGCGGGCGTCGGCACCCTCGGCATCGTGGAGTTCGACGAGGTCGACGAGTCGAACCTGCAGCGTCAGATCATCCACAGCCAGGCCGACATCGGCCGCCCCAAGGCGGAGTCCGCCCGCGACAGCGTCAAGGGCATCAACCCGTACGTGAACGTGATCCTTCACGAGGAGCGGCTCGAGGCCGACAACGTGATGGACATCTTCAGCCAGTACGACCTGATCGTCGACGGCACGGACAACTTCGCGACCCGCTACCTGGTCAACGACGCCTGCGTGCTGCTGAACAAGCCGTACGTGTGGGGTTCGATCTACCGCTTCGACGGCCAGGCCTCCGTCTTCTGGTCCGAGCACGGCCCGTGCTACCGGTGCCTGTACCCGGAGCCCCCGCCCCCCGGCATGGTCCCCTCCTGCGCCGAGGGCGGTGTGCTCGGCGTGCTGTGCGCCTCCATCGGCTCCATCCAGGTCAACGAGGCCATCAAGCTCCTCGCCGGCATCGGTGAGCCGCTGGTCGGCCGCCTGATGATCTACGACGCCCTGGAGATGCAGTACCGCCAGGTCAAGGTCCGCAAGGACCCCGACTGCGCGGTCTGCGGCGAGAACCCGACCGTCACCGAGCTCATCGACTACGAGGCCTTCTGCGGCGTCGTGTCCGAGGAGGCGCAGGCGGCGGCCGCCGACTCCACGATCACTCCGAAGCAGCTCAAGGAGTGGATCGACGACGGCGAGGACATCGACATCATCGACGTCCGCGAGCCGAACGAGTACGAGATCGTCTCCATCCCGGGCGCCCGGCTCATCCCGAAGAACGAGTTCCTCATGGGCACCGCCCTGGAGGGCCTGTCGCAGGACAAGAAGATCGTCTTGCACTGCAAGACGGGTGTCCGCAGTGCGGAAGTCCTCGCGGTCCTGAAGTCCGCGGGCTTCTCGGACGCGGTCCATGTCGGCGGCGGCGTGATCGGCTGGGTCAACCAGATCGAGCCGAGCAAGCCGGTGTACTGAGCCGGATCCGGCCTGACGCTTCCAGCGGCGGGGGTCTCGCGCATCACGGTTGCGCGGGGCCCCCGCCGTCGTCAGGAGCAGACCTTGCCGTCCTCCGGCACCGAGCCGTTCAGCAGGTACGCGTTCACCGTGGAGTCGACGCAGTCGCTCCCACTGCCGTAGGCACCGTGTCCCTCGCCCCGCCAGGTGAGCATCACTCCGACACCCTTGCCCAGCTCGTCGGCCATCCTCCGGGCGCCCTCGTACGGGGTGGCCGGGTCGCCGGTGTTGCCCACCACCAGGATCGGCGCCGCGCCGGGTGCGCTCACCTCCGGTGTGTCGTGCTGTCCCGGCACCGGCCAGTCGTGGCACCAGCCGGCTGTGTCCCAGCCGAGGAACGTCCCGAAGGCCGGGGAGATCCGCTCGAACTCCGGCAGCAGCTTCCTCGTCTCGGCCGCCGTCGGCCGCTGCCGGTCGTCCAGGCACGATATGACCCGTTGCGAGTGGGTGGTCGTGCCGTAGCGGCCCGACGCGTCACGTTCGTTGTAGCCGTCGGCGAGGGCGAGCAGCTCCGAGCCGTCCCCGCGCTCGGCCGCATCGAGGGCGCTGGTCAGCGTCGGCCAGCTGTCCTTGCCGTACAGGGGCAGGATGATGCCGGTGACCGCGAGCGTCTGGGTCAGCTCGCGCCCCGCAGCGCCCGTCGGCAAGGGCCGGGCGTCGATCCGCCGCAGCAGGTCCACGATCTTCCGGGTGCCCGTCCGGGGGTCCTGACTGGTGGACTTCAGGTAGTTGTCCAGCGCGCGCTGGAAGCCCCGGGCCTGGTTCCGGGCGTGGCCGACGGTGTCGGCGGCCGGGTCGACGACCGCGTCCAGCGTCATCCGCCCGACCTTCTCGGGGAACAGGTGGGCGTAGGTGCCGCCCAGTTCGGTGCCGTAGGAGATGCCGAAGTAGTGCATCCTCTGGTCGCCGAGAGCCTGCCGGATGCGGTCCATGTCGCGGGCCGAGTCGGCGGTCGAGACGTGCGCCATCAGTTTTCCGGCGTCCTTCTGGCAGCCCTTGCCGAACGCGGCGGCGTCAGCGAAGTAGGCCTTCTCCTCGGCGGGGGTGTCCGGGGTGACGTCGACCGTCTCGGCCGCCTGGATCTCCCTGTCGCCGCGGCAGCGCACCCCCTCGCTGGCGCCCACCCCGCGCGGGTCCCAGCTCACCAGGTCGTACCGCTCACGCAGGCGCGAGACGGTCGGGGCGTACGACGGCATCATGGACAAGCCCGAGGCGCCCGGCCCGCCGAAGTTGAACACCAGCGAGCCGGCGCGGTCGCCGCCGCGGGCCGTGGCGCGGATCAGCGCCAGCCCGATCTTCTCGCCGTCCGGCTTCGACCAGTCCAGCGGCACCTTCAGGGTCGCGCACTGCCATTCGCTGCCCGGGGCGGGCCCGTCGGCGGTGGCCTTGCAGCGGCCCCAGGAGAGAGAGCCCTTGCCGTCGTCCGCCGACGAGCCGGTGCCGCAGCCGGCGGCCAGCAGGGCCGAGGTGGCCGCCAGAGCGGTCCACCGTACGAAGCGCGTCATTGCCCATCCCCCCTCGCAGGCCGTCCGCTTCGTGCTGCGGATGGCGGTCAGGCCATGGTAGGCAGATTCCCCGGCGGCCGTTCCAGCCTGTGGATAACCATTTGACCTGCGGTTTTGTCGGGACCTGTGCCAGGCTCAGGTGCAGACGGTCCCTGCCGGAGGCACCTTCCCGTCCAGCAGATAGCCGTTCACGGCGCCCTGCACGCACGTGTTCTGGCTGTCGTAGGCGCCGTGCCCCTGCCCCCGGTACGTCAGCTCGACCCCGACGCCCTTGCCCAGGGCCTCCACCATCGCCCGCGCCCCCTCGTAGGGCGTGGCCGGGTCGCCGGTGTTGCCGATGACCAGGATCGGCGGGGCGTCCCGGGCGCTCACGTCCGGGTGATCGGCGGCGCCCGGCACGGCCCAGTCGGTGCAGCTGACCATGCTCCAGGCCAGGTAGTCGCCGAACACGGGGGACGCGGCCCGGAACTCGGGGAGCTTCCCCTCCACGTAGGCGGTGTCGTAGCGGGCTTTGTCGTCGGCGCAGTTGACGGCGGCGTTGGCGGCGGCGATGTTGCTGTACTCGCCGTTCTCGCTGCGCCCGTTCATCGAGTCGGACAGCAGCATCAGGGTCTGGCCGTTGCCGTCGTACGCCTCCTGCAGGCCCTCGGTGAGGAACTCCCAGAAGTCCTTCGAGTACAGGGCCTGCGCGATGCCGCTCGTCGCGGCGGTCTGGGTCAGCTGCCGGGGGAAGATGCCCGGGATGGGCCTGCGGTCGAGGTCGGCGAGCAGCTTGGCGATACGGTCCTTCACGTCCTGCGCGCTGGTGCCGATGGGACACTCCTCGGTCTTCGACACGCAGTCCTCGGCGAAGTTGTCGAGTGCGAGCTGGAAGCCCTCGGCCTGTCCGAGCGAGCCCTGTTCGGCGTTCTCCGTGGGGTCGACGACTGCGTCGAACACGGCCCGCCCGACGTGCTGGGGGAAGAGGTGGGCGTAGACGCCGCCGAGTTCGGTGCCGTAGGAGATGCCGAAGTAGTACAGCTTGTCGTCGCCGAGCACCTGGCGCATCAGGTCCATGTCGCGGGCCGCGTCGGTGGTGCGCACGTGGGGCAGCATCCTCTCGGAGTTCCGCTCGCAGGCGTCGTTGAACTCCTTGGTGTTGTCCAGCAGCTCGGTGCGCTCGGCGGCGTCGTCGGGGGTGGCGTCCTGCTGGAAGTACGCGTCGAGCTGCTGGTCGTTCTCACAGATCACGGGCGCGCTGCGGCCGACGCCGCGGGGGTCGAAGCTGACCAGGTCGTAATGGGTGCGCAGGGTCCCGTAGCCTTCCGCGAAGGCGGGCAGTGCGGTGACGCCCGAGCCGCCGGGGCCGCCGAAGTTGAAGATCAGCGAGCCGATGCGCTCGCTCGCTGTGCCCGTGGTCCTGACCCGGATCAGCTCCAGGCCGATCGTGTCGCCCTTCGGGTCGCCCCAGTCGAGCGGCGCCTTCATGGTGGCGCACTCCCATTCCCCGTCGTCCGGCATCGGCGAGGGCGGGGCGCCTCCGCCCTGGGCCTCGTCCGGAGCCGGGCACGCCTTCCAGTCCAGGTCCTGGCGCGTGAGGTCCCGGTCCTCGGCGCCGTCACCACCGCATCCCGCCAGCACGGAAGACAGCAGCACGGCGGTGGCGGTCAGGGCGGCGGCGCGCAGCCGGAGCAGGGCGGGCATGGTTCCATCCTGCGGCTGCGCCGGGCGGGGCGCTCGGGACGGGTGCCGTATGAGGGAGCAGGGACGGGTGGTGGGCAAGGGCTCCCTCACCTGCGGTGGGAACCCCCGGCGGGCCCGGCGGTCAGAGGGCCTGCTTGCGCGTGAGGTGGTTGAAGGCCAGCCAGCCCGGCAGCACGGGCAGCCACAGCGTCAGCAGGCGGAACAGCAGGACAGCCGGTGCCGCGACCTCCTTGGGCAGCCCCACGGCGATCAGACCGACCGTCAGAGTCGCCTCGACCGCGCCCACACCTCCTGGCGTCGGCGCCGCGGAGCCCAGCGCGTTGCCCGCGAGGAACACGACGGCGACGCTGGCGAGGCTGATCGAGGTGGACTCGTCGCCGAAGGCGCGGATCGACGCGTCCAGGCACATCACGAAGCAGGCGGTCAGCAGCAGCATGCCGCCGATGCCGGTGACCAGCTTCTGCGGTCGCTGGAGCACGTCCAGCATGCGCGGCACGACACCGGCGAACAGCGAGCGCACGCGCGTGACGACGAACTTCCGCAGGAAGGGCACGGAGGTCACCACCAGCACGAGTACCGCCACCGTCAGCAGTCCGGCGATGACCGTCCGGGACGGCGACAGCGACGGCGTCTTCTCCGTACCGGTCAGATAGCCGAAGGCCAGCAGCATCAGGATGTGGCAGCCGAGCCCGAACAGCTGGGACGCGCCCACACTCGCCACCGCGAGCCCCGGCCGCACGCCCGCGCGCTGCAGGAAGCGCGTGTTGAGGGCGACTCCGCCCACGGCCGCCGGGGCGACGATCTTCACGAAGGACCCGGCGACCTGCGCCGCCACGGTCCGCAGGAACGGCACCCGCTCGGGCACGAACCCCAGCAGGGCCATCGCCGCCGCGAAGTAGCTGCCCATAGAGAACAGCACGGCCGCGGCGACCCAGCCCCACTCGGCGTTGGCGATGAGCGGCCCGAACTCGATGTGCGTGAGCTGCGTCAGCAGGAAGTACGCGCCGATCGCGCCGGCGATGAAACTGATCAGCGTGCGCGGGCGCACCCGCTCCAGCCGGGCCGGCTCGACCGGTGCCTGCGGCCGGATGCGCAGCACCTGGTGGCGGATCTGCGTGAGCAGGTCCTCCTCGCGCGCCTCCTCCAAGGCCTCGTCGATCGCCCGCTTCTCGGCGCGCTGCTCCGCCCGCACAGCCTTCTTGTCGGGCTTGTCCGGGACCGGTACGGCTTTCTCAGCGTCCTCCTGGAGGCGGGCCTGCTTGGCCTGCTGGGACGCATCCAGCACCGCCTCGCGCTCGCGCTGGGCGCGCTCCCTGGCCAGTTTGCGCAGCGTCGCGCGCGTGGAGCGGCTGAGCGCGATCGGCTGGAGCATCGGCAGACAGCCCGCCACCGCGTCCGGGCCGAGCACGCCGACGGCCGAGGCCACCGCCCGCTCGGCGCCCACCCGCAGGCCGAGGGTCACCAGCAGCTGGGAGATGTCCATGCGCAGCAGCAGATCGCCGGCCGCGATCTCGCCGACGCGCAGGTCGGTGAGGATCACCGTGCCGGAACGATCCACCAGGATCGCGTCGCCCACCAGCCTGCGGTGCGCGATGCGCCGGGACTGCAGGGCCTTCACCTGGTGCCAGGTGTCCCGCAGCAGGTCGTCGGTGATCTCCTCGTCCGGCAGGGAGTCGAGGGTGCGGCCGCCGGTGTGCTCGTAGACGAGCATCACCGCGTCGGGGCCGAGCTCGGAGGTGGCGATCAGCTTGGGCGCGTTGGCGCCGGCCGCGATGGCCGCGTACGCCAGCAGTGCCTCCTGCTCCAGGCCCTGCCGCAGGGACTGGAGGCTGCTGCGGGTGGCGAAGCCGCGCAGGGTCAGGTTGCGCCAGGCGCGGTAGAAGAAGCCCTGCGCCTGCTGCTCCCGGTCGACGACCGTCACGTCCAGCGGCGGGCCGTCCTCCAGGGTGACGAAGTACCGCCGGCCGCGGTCGCCGGTGTCCGGCTGGTCCGAGGTGTCCTCGCGGGACGCGCTGACCGGCCTGAAGCCGACCGTCCTGAGGCCCGCCATCAGCGTCTGGCCGGTGGGCCGGACGTTGGGGGAGCCGACCGCGTAGAGCGTGCCGTAGGCCACGGTCCAGCCGATCAGCACCGTCAGGATGATCGAGAACGGGGTGGTGTACCCGGTGACGAGCATCGAGAAGGCGTCGAGCAGCAGCACGACCCACAGCACCGCACGCCATCGCGGTCTGCGTGACATGCCGACGGCGGTCATGTACGCGATGACCGGGGCCAGATAGCCGTGCACGGGGTCGGTCAGCGCGTGGACGTCGCCGGGGGAGGGCTGGGTGAGCGCCTCCTGGATGGAGTGGGGGGCGGCCCGGGCGACCCACAGGTCTGTGGCGAGCGTCACCCCGTGCGCGAGGACGGCCGCGAGGACGCCGTCGGCGATCCTGAGCCCGTCCCGTTTGATCAGCCGCTCGATCGCGAAGGCCACCGGCACCAGCAGGATGGCGATGCTGGAGGCCAGGCCCGCGATCTTGATGAGCAGGTCGGGCGCCTGCCCGGTGCCCTTGTTGATGTCCTGTTCGAGGCCCGAGGTGGTCCCGTGCGCGAAGGCGGCGATCCCGATGAGTACCGCGATGGCGAGCACACCCACCAACAGCCGCATGAGGTCCGAGGGACGGTGCACGCGCGCGGGGAGCAGCGGTTCGTCGCCGTCCACCGCGTCGATGTGCGCGACGGCGGGCTCCTCGGGGGCCTGCCGGGCCTTCTTGCCGGGCCCCTTGCGGCCGCGGTTCCCGGTGTCCGGGCGCGACGCAGCGTCAGGGGTGCCCTCCGTGTCCTCGGGGTGCGCGCCCTGCTGCTTCATCGTCTCTTCTTGGTCTCGTATCACCGGTCACCGCCCGCACGATGGTGGCATGCCACACCGACACACGGGGGCATCAGGGTGCACATGCGGGGGCGGACAGTCTGCCTGACACGCTCCGGCCGGGTGGGGGAAACGCTCCGGAGCACGCACGTCCCTCTGTCGGTGGTGTGGGGCAGGATGGGGCGGATGAGTGAGCAGAGCCCTGAGGGGGGCCGGTCCGGGGAGGAGCGCGCGGAAGCGCTGCCCGCCTACGCCGAGCGGGTCCTCGACGTCGCCGAACTGATCCCGCCGGGGCGGGTCATGACCTACGGGGACGTCGCCGAGTGGCTGGACGAGGGCGGGCCACGCCAGGTGGGCCGGGTCATGGCGCTCTACGGGGGAGCCGTCCCGTGGTGGCGTGTCGTCCGCGCGGACGGCGTCCTGCTCCCGGGCCACGAACAGCGGGCGCTCGGCCACTACCGCGACGAGGGCACGCCCCTGAAGGAGGCGAGCCGGGCCGCCGAGGACCACCTGCCGCGCATCGACATGAGACGGGCGCGGTGGGACGGCGGCGAACGCGCGGTAGGTCACACTTGACAGCTTCGGCCATCGGGCGGCCTGCCGTGTGACCCGTGATCCGGACGGGGGAATCGGGGCACACCGCCGCCATGACGTACGTTCGAGAGGCGAGGAGCATGAGCGCCACGTGTGCCAAGAGTGACCTGCGGGAAGAAAAGGAAGCCCTCCTTCCGCCTCGGTCGTCGACGCAGCGTCGGCCGGGAGTGTCCCCGTCATACCGCGGTCACCGCTCGCCACGCGCGCGAGGGCCCGCCAACCAGCACATCCACCAGGACCGGCGAACCACGTGAGCTCCACTTCCTCCATCAGCGGCCCGCCGCACTCCCGGGCGCGGCAGGGGAGCCATGGCGCTTACCGACTGGTACGTACCCCTCCCGCCCGAGAGAACCCCCCTCTTCTGGACGCCTCACAGCGTTCCGTGGTTGACCACTCCGGCGGACCGCTGCTCGTCCTCGCAGGTCCGGGCACCGGCAAGACCACCACGCTCGTGGAGTCCGTGGCCGAGCGCCTCGAGCGCGGCGGGGACCCCGAGCGCGTCCTCGTCCTCACCTTCAGCCGCAAGGCAGCCGTGGAGCTGCGCGACCGCATGGCCCTGCGCACCGGCGCGGCCCGCGCTCCCATGGCGACCACGTTCCACTCGTTCTGCTACGCCCTGATCCGCGCCCACCAGGACAGCGACCTCTTCGTGGAGCCGCTGCGGCTGCTGTCCGGCCCCGAGCAGGACGTCTCCGTACGGGAACTCCTCGCGGGCCAGGTGGACCTGGAGCGGCTCGGGCTCGCGCACGTCCGCTGGCCGGATGACCTGCGCGCCTGCCTGACCACCCGCGGCTTCGCCGACGAGGTCCGCGCGGTCCTCGCCCGCAGCAGGGAACTGGGCCTCGGCCCCGACGCCCTCGACGCCTTCGCCCGCCGCACGGGACGCCCCGACTGGCGGGCCGCGGCCGCCTTCCTCGCCGAGTACCTCGACGTGCTCGATCTTCACGGCGTGATCGACTACGCGGAACTCGTCCACCGCGCCGTGCTGCTCGCCCGCCGCCCCGAGGTCGCCGCACGGCTCGCCGACCGGTACGACGCCGTCTACGTCGACGAGTACCAGGACACCGATCCCGCCCAGGTGCGGCTGCTGCACGCGCTGGCCGGCGGCGGGCGCACCCTCGTGGCGTTCGGGGACCCGGACCAGTCGATCTACGCGTTCCGCGGGGCGGACGTGAACGGCATCCTGGAGTTCCCCTACTCCTTCCCGCGCGCGGACGGCCGCCCGGCGCCCGTCGCGGTGCTGCGCACCTCCCGCCGCTCCGGCGCCGCGCTGCTGGCCGCCACCCGGCTGCTGACCCAGCGCATGCCGCTGACCCGGCTGCCCGCCGAGAAGGTGCGCGCCCACCGCGAGCTCGCCGCGGTGCGGGACGGCGGCCGTGTCGAGGCGTACACCTTCCCGACGACCGGGACGGAGCTGGACAACATCGCCGACATCCTCCGCCGGGCCCATCTGGAAGACGGGGTTCCGTGGGGTGAGATGGCGGTGCTGGTGCGGGCCGGCTCCCGCACGATCCCGACGTTGCGCCGGGCGCTCACGGCGGCGGGCGTCCCGGTGCACGTCGACGGCGACGACCTGCCGCTGCGGCACGAACCGGCGGTGGCACCGTTGCTGACGGCGTTGCGTGCGGTGGCCGCGGCGGAGTCGGGACCTTCCGGGCCACGGACGGCACAGGCGGGGCCTGCCGGGGCTGGGACGGCAGAGGCGGTATCTCCCGAGCCTGGGACGGCGCAGACGGGGCCTTACGGGCCCGGGACGGCAGAGGCGGTACATCCTGGGCATGGAACGGC